>NZ_JBVJHH010000029.1:0-138385 GCF_055586905.1 Streptosporangium sp. NPDC048886 | reverse complement strand
GCGGTCCCCGGTGACCCACTGCTCGATGAACGGATACAGGGCCAGGCCCGTCATGACGATGCCCATCGGCACCAGCGCCGGGATCAGCACGCTCAGCGGCAGCGTGAAGCCCAGGACGTTGATCTCCCAGGAGGGCATCAGCCGGAGCGAGCCCTCCAGGAATCCCATGTAGAAGTCGGGCTGGGATCCCGCCGAGATGTCGGCCGGGGTGTAGGGACCGAACAGCCAGATCGGGTTGATCTGGGCGAAGGTGCCCAGCAGCGCGATGGTGCCGAACGTGAACATGAAGTAGGCGCCCGACTTGGCCATGAAGGCCGGGTAGAGCGGGGCGCCCACCACGTTGTTGTTCGTGCGGCCCTTGCCCGGCATCTGCGTGTGCTTCTGCACCCACATCAACATGAGGTGGGCGGTGATGAGCGCCAGCAGGATGCCCGGGATGAGCAGGATGTGGAGCGAGTAGAACCGGGGAATCACGTCCTCTCCGGGATACTCGCCGCCGAAGAGGAAGAAGGTGATCCAGGTGCCGACCAGCGGCAGCGAGATCATCACACCCTCGGTGATCCGCAGACCGGCGCCGGAGAGCAGGTCGTCGGGGAGGGAGTAGCCGGTCAGACCCTCGAACAGGGCCAGCGTCAGCAGGCCGACACCGATCAGCCAGTTGAGCTCGCGCGGCTTGCGGTACGCACCGGTGAAGAACACCCGGAGCATGTGCACCATCATGCCGGCGACGAACAGCAGGGCCGCCCAGTGGTGCATCTGCCGCATCAGCAGACCGCCGCGGACGTCGAAGCTGATGTGCAGCGACGAGGCGTACGCCTCGGACATCATGACGCCCCTGAGCGGCTCGTAGGAGCCGTCGTAGGCGACCTCGCCCATGGTGGGCCTGAAGAAGAACGTCAGGAACGTGCCGGTCAGCAGCAGGACGATGAACGAGTACAGCGCGATCTCGCCCAGCAGGAACGACCAGTGGTCAGGAAAGATCTTCCGTAAATTACGCTTGAAGAAGTTCCCCGCCCCGGTGCGGTCGTCGATGAAGCTGCTCGTGCTCGCTATGGGCTTCGGAACGGTTCCGCTGCTCATGCGTGGTCTCCGTCCTCACGAACCTCGGCCTCGGCGTCGCCGCGCTCCCAGAAGCCAGGACCGGCCGCCGTGGATAACCAGGTATTTCTCATCATCCATAGCGATGGGTAGATCGAGGCAAAGGCTGAGCAGCCGGATCACGGTTCATCCGTTACGGGATCGATCCGTAGCCAGGAAGGCACGCACGGCGCGGTCATAGCGGGCCCGGTCGACGTTCCACGCCTCGGTGTGCTCACCCTGCGCGAACTCCTCGAATCTGATGTCCCAGCTCAGCCGCCTGCCCGTGGCTACCAGGCCGCGGGCCTCCTCGATCGGGTGGTCGGTGTCCGGAGTGGTGTGGATCAGTAGCAGGGGCGGCCTGACCTTCGGCGGGTAGCGGATCATGCTGAGCTGGTCTACGTCGACGCCGGTCCGCCACTCGACAACCAGATTCGACAGTACGGCGACGAACGTGGGCAAGTGCTGGTTGCGCGCGCCTTGCTCGGCCGTCATCCGCACGTCGACCATCGGCGCGTCCATGATCACCTTGTCGACCAGTCTGGCCAGTTCTGACCTGGCCAGGAACTGCCCGACGATCTGCCCGCCCATCGACGTCCCGTACAGCACGAACCGCGTGGCCCCGAGTCGCTGCGCCCTGCGTAGCGCCGCCTCCAGGTCGCGCCACTCCGAGTCGCCCAGGTGAAGAAGCCCGTCGGGGGAGTCCGGCGCGCCTTCGTCGTTGCGGTAGCTGATGTCCAGGTAGGGCAGGCCGAGATCATGCACCACCGGGAGGACCTTCAGTTCGGCTTTGCGCCGCCCGTTCTGCCCATGCACGGCCACGAACCACGTGGTCCCTTTGCCGGGCACGTACCAGGCCGGGGCGGGGCCCAGCTCGGTCGGGATCATGATCTCGGAGAAGTCGATACCCCAAGTCACCTTGGGATCGCCCGGTGGAACGTTGCCGAAGTAGCCTGGCGTGCCCACGGAGGGCGTGGGCCCGCGCAGCACCTTGCGGGTGACCCTCCCCGGTGATCGCGTCACGAGGTCGCCCAGCATGGTGAAGGAGCCTGTCCATTCCAGCCAGTAGGTGCCGAGTTTGGCTGTCTCGTGCGTCTCGGTCAGCGTGACTGTCCCGTCCCCCGCGGCGAGCACGTTCGTGTTGCCCGTGCCGTAGTGGACGACCTGCACGCTGGCGTCGCTGCCGAGCCAGGCGCCGTACCCGGCCGCGACCACCAGCAGCGCCAGGCCGGCGACCAGAGTCTTCCTAAGCGTGGAGGCCATCGAGGATCCTCCGCACGTTTCGCTCGCACAGGTCCCGGAAGGCGGGCTCGTTCAGCCCGATGCGCCCGCCGAGGTAGAGCTGGACCAGTCCTTGGGTGGAGGAGGTCAACGCCAGCGCGGCCTCTAGCGGCACGTCTCTGCGCAGGATCCCGTCCGCCATACCCTTCTCGACGATCGCCACGACCCGTTCGAAGGCAGGCGAGCCACCACCCTTGAAGTCGTCGGGGAAGTGCCTGGCCCGCTCTCTCCGGTCGGTCATCAGGAACGTGTACAGGTGCGGGCTGCCCAGGGCGAAGTCGAGGAAGTCGTTCATGAGGCCGAACATCCCGGCCTCCCAGTCGCCCTCGGCAACTCGGGTTCCCCAGACCTCTGCCAGCTCACGGAAGGTCGCATCAGCCACGGCCTGCAGCAGCGTCTGCCGGTTCGGATAGTGCTTGTAGATGGCCATCGCGGTGACGCCCACGACGTCGGCCACCCGGCGCATGCTCACAGCCTCGGAGCCTTCGCGCACGAGGATATCCCGAGCCGCCTCGGCGATCTTCTCCGCAGTATTCACGTTTACACCGTATACCAATTAGGTGTACAACGTAAACCATCCGCCGGATCTGGCGGCTCGGGGATTCTGAAGGTCTATCGTCCTGGTCGTTCGTCTTGCTGCGCGGGTGAAGGCGAGGTGGCCGTGCCCGGGGGTCCGGGTGACCGTGCCCTGGAGGAAAGGCCGGTCAGGCCGGTGCCGCCGGGTCGGGCCGAGCCAGCCGTTGCGCCGCCAGAAGCGACGTCCATGCCAGGACGAGCGCGATGGCGAGGGCGAAGGCGCCATTGGCCACCCGGGAGCCCTGCGTCGCGAAGATCGAGATCCAGGCCGCCAGGAAGAGCACGCCGGTCACCGTACTGAAGGCGGCCCAGCCGCGGCGGCCGGCCACCGCGAACCACCGGCCGGACGCGAAACACGCGGCGATCAGCGCGAGAAAGGCGACCCCGGAAACAAGGAAGTGCACCATCCCCTGCGTGCTCATGCTCGTGGGCGGGCCGAGGGGCGTCCCCGGCGGGAAGCCGTCGGCAGGGTCGGCGGAGAAGAAGGCTGCGGCGACCATCCCGGCGCCGAAGACGCCGACCAGCCGCGGCCCCCAGGTGCCGCCCCGGCCCGCCGGACCGCGTGCCCGGTGCAGGCCGACCGCTCCCGCCACGAACAGCAGGCCACTGACCGCGAAGTTGGCGATCTGAATCCATCCCCGGTCACCGTTGCTCAGCATGCTGGCCGGATACCGGCTGATGTCGAACCCGTCCCTGGTGAGCATCTGCAGCAGGACCACGACGATGTAAAGGGGGCCGGCGACGACGCCGCAGCCCAGCAGCGTCCGGGTCGCCCCGTCGGCCGCTGTGGTGGTGAGGTTCTCGGTCACCGGTCTACTCCGCTCATGAGAACGGGACGACCCACCGCGCGGCGGGTCATCTGTTGCCGTCCCCGCCGGTCTCGGGAGCGAAGTGCTGCACGGCGAACGCGACGGCCGCGGCGAGGTCGTCGCCGCCGGTGCCCCAAGCGGCCTGGGCCGCGGATCCCCAGGCGCGGCAACTGGCGGTGACGAACTCTCTCTCCTCAGGCGTGTCCCCCCAGGTCGTGGGGTCGAACGTGACGCCGCGCAGGAACAGGCCGAGGCCGAGCAGCGCGAGGTCCCAGCCGCAGCCGATGCCGATCGTGGCGCCGGGCCCGTACGTGCGCGCCATCTCATCGACGATCTCGGCGGGTGCGGCGTGCTCCAGCTCCAGGACAGTCCCCCCGTCGCCGGACGCCAGGCGCACTTCGACCTCGGTGGGCATGCCCTCCCCCAAGGCCCAGGTCACCTTGATCAGATGGGGCCTCTCGCAGCGCAGGATCTCCCCGCCGGCGTTGTCCTTGAGCTGGAACGTGCCGCCGAGCCGCAGGTCGCCGTCGATCGGGGCGAGCCATCGGCTGATCCGGTCGGGGTCGGTGCAGGCGTTCCACACGTCCTCGATCGAGGTGTCGTACGTGCGCCGCAGCAGCAGCGAGCGCCCCGCGCCGGCGGCGACCGGCTGGTTGCCGATCTCGCGGTGGGTGGCGCTGATCTGGTTGAGAATGTCGATCATTCCTCTTCTTCCTCCTCGTCGTTCTCGTCGTTCGTGCCTGGTCGTCCCTCCGCGGACGGCGTCTCGTCACGCAGGTGGCGGCGCTCGCGCCGGGCGCGCGCGAGTTCGGCGCCCAGCGCGTCCAGGCGCCGGCTCCAGAACCGGCGAAACGCTCCATCTGGATGCCGACCTCCCCGAGGGGTACGGAGCCGACGCCGTACGGGCACCGGGGGTGCCGACCGCGCCGCCGAGCACGTCGAGTGCGTGAACGAGGCCAACAATCTCACTCATGACTTATATAAGTCAACACTGATTAAGATTGAGGCGGGCCTTCAGCGGGAGCGTTCCGTCCGCGCGGCGGGGCAGGCGTACGGCGGCCTTTCGGCTCAACGCTCCGTTACCACCGGAAGGAGAGACAGAGCCGATCACTGGCCAGACCCGATCCGGCTGGCCGAGATGCCGAAAGCGGTGCAGTGAGTTGCGCTCCAGGCGACCCTTAGAGGCTTTTGCCCCCTTTACGCAGTGGAAGGTGCTACCCGATGAAAGGCCGCTGGCTGCAGGTCACGATCACTACGATGGCCGCCATGATGGGCGAGCGGCAGTGGCGGACCTGGCTGTTATGGCTGTCTATGGTGCTCGCGCCGGTCATGGTGTCGGTGGCCGCCAACCAAGTGCTCAACGACGGCGTGTGGAGCGGCCCTTGGCTCGCCGGCACCATCGTGGCGGCGGTGGTGGCCGGGCTGATCGTCGAACGGGCCGGGCGCGTGCTCGCCCCCGCTGCCGGAACCGTCACCGAGACCATGCGGGAGCTCGCCCAGTTGGTCCACGACCGGTGGAGCGATGAGGTGGTGACGCGTTCCCTGGGCGATCCGCCCATCCCGGTCTCCTGGCACATGACTCGCCGAACCAAGCTCATGGATCACCCGCACCTGATCGCCGACCGTGAGCCGGCCATGTCGGGCCGATCGGACGACATCGCCGCGCTTGCCGTCGCCTTCCGCGCGCTGCGCCGTCGCCGCCTGGTCATCACCGGAGGTCCGGGCACAGGCAAGACCACGCTGGCCATCCAATTGATGCTGGAACTGATCCGCACGCGTGCCGAGAACGACCCGGTCCCGGTGCTCCTGCCCGTCGCCGACTGGGACATCGAGGCCCACCCCCGGTTTCAGGACTGGGTGACCGAGCGCGTGCGCACCGACTACGCCGCCTTACGCACCCCGGGCAACAAGCAAGACGGCGCCGACATTCTGGCGGCCCGCGGCTCACTTTTGGCCATTCTCGACGGCCTCGACGAGTTGCCCGAGAACGCCCGCGCCAAGGTGATCGAGAAATTGTCCGACACGCTCATGGAACGCGATCAGGTGATCATCACGTCGCGTACCACCGAGTACGGCAACGCGGTCGTCGCCGCACGGCGCCCGCTCAAGGCCGCCGCCGTCATCGCGCCCAAGGCGCTGCCCCCCGACGTCGTGGCGGACTACCTGAGCGACTGTCTGTCCGCGCTTTCCTCCCCGGCCTGGACCAAGGTCTTGCGCGCCCTCAGGGAGGGCGCCGCGCCGGCTCTGGCCGATGTCACCTCCACCGCCTTGGGCCTATGGCTGGTCCGGGCCGTCTACATCGATCAGCCGGACAACGACCCGGCTCCGTTGGCGACCGAGTACGCCGACGACGCGCGGGCCCTGCGCGCTCACCTGCTCGACAACGTTCTTGGTGCGCTGCTGAACGCGCGCACCACGATCCGGCCCCCAGTATGGGATCCGGCCAGCATCGCCGGATGGACGGAGCAGCTAGCACGCCTGCAGGCCGAATCTGGCGGTCATGACCTGACCTGGTGGCGGCTGACCGACCAGGCGCTGCCCGCCTCTCGAACACGGCGCGCACTCGCCCGTACCTGGATCGGCGCCTTGAGCGGTCTGGTGTTCGCAGCCCCCGCCGCGTTGACCGCCACACTGACCTATGGGCCGGCCTTCGGCTCGGCCTTCGGCATCTTCTTCGGCCTGTCCGCGATGCATGCCGCCCGCACCCCCGACTTCGCTCCGCTGCGTGTACGGCAACGGCTGCAGGACTTCACCCGCGGTCTCTTGTCCGACACACAGATGATCTTCATCCTGCCGGCCGGCCTCGGCCTGCCGGCGGTGGGCTACAACGCGTGGGTGCACGGCTGGAAAATGGGCCTGGCCACCCTGGTCTCAGCGCTCGGCATCAGCTGGGTGACCGTGCGGATCTTGCGGCAGCAGGACAAGAAGCCCGCCCAACCAGACGAGAATCGGCTCCCGCCGTTCACCGCCGCCGTCACCCCGCAATCCACCTGGCGGGTCAACCGAAGCCTCGTGGGTCTGCAATTGATGAACGCACTGCTCCTGGGGGCGATCGTCGGCTTCGCAGTCGATTTCATGAACGAGGCGTCCATCGTGGCGCCTTATCCGTCCGCGGCGGTAGACGCGGGGATGGGCATCATCTTGGGCATAACGTTCGGCCTGGTGAACAGACGCCAGCACATGTGGCTGATGTCCATCATCGCCCTGGTACACCTTGGGCCGTCGGGCCGGCTGCCGTTCCGCTTGATGGGCTTCCTGCACTACCTGCACCAGATGGGCGTCCTGCGGACCGTGGGACCCTTCTACCAGTTCCGCCATGCCGAACTGCAAGATCATCTCGCCGTCGCCAAGGTGACCGGTCACTCCCGCTGACAGACCCGCCTCTGCTGATCCGGCACACGAGTGACCGCTCCTTGGGTCAGGGCTGCCCGCCGCCCGCGCCGTGGTGATCGAGGAAGCGGGCCACATGGCCCACGTCGACCAGCCTCGCGCATGGCTCGACGCCGTCACCGGCTTCCTGTCCTGACGGCTCGACCGCCCGCCCCTCTTCGGGATCAGCCGAGAGCGGGGATCGACTCGATGAGCCGGACCAGGCCCCGCTCGTCGAGGAGGTTGACCGGGCGGACCGTCTCGTTGAGACGGACGAAGTGGAAGGCGGCACTCACCCGGCGGAGGGGGACCTCGGCCAGGTGGGACCAGGCCAGGCGGTAGGCGGCGAGCTGGACCGCCGCGGCGGCCTCGGCCTTCTTGCCCTTGGGACGCCGGCCGGTCTTCCAGTCGACGACCTCGTAGCCGCCGTCGGGGGTCTCGAACACCGCGTCCATCCGGCCCCGGACCAACCGATCGGCGATCATCGTCTCGAAGGGGATCTCGACGTCCAGCGGCTCCCGGCCGGCCCACTCGCTCTCCTCGAACCGGTCGCGCAGCTCGTCGAGCTGGAGGTCGGTCTCCTCGAAGCCGTCGGAGGAGCCGGGCAGTTCGAGCTCGTCGAGCAGGCGCTGCTGACCCCACCGGGACTCCAGCCAGCGGTGGAAGGAAGTGCCCCGGCGGGCCAGCGGGGTGGGTTTCCTGGGCACCGGGCGGCGGATCTCCCGGGCCAGGGCCTTGGCGTCGGCGGCCAGGGTGACCAGTTCCGAGACGCTCAGATGGGTGGGCAGCTCCACCTGCCCGCCACCGCGCCGCCGGTTCACGGCCCGCTCCCGGAGCAGGAGCTCGGTGTCGCGCTCCCACGCCTTCGCCCGCTCCCTGTCCCAGCCGCGCAGCTCCGCGAAGGCCGTGGCGCGCTCCCCCTGAAGCTCCGGCCCGGGCTCGCTCCCGGACACGCCTCCGCGCTCCGGCGGCCCCTCACCCCCGCGCCCGGGGCCGGCCGGGGCGCCCCGCCCCGCCGCCGGGACGGCGGGCCCCTCGCCCGGCACGGCTCCGGAGAGGTCCGCCGGGTCGCCGGAGAAGTGCCCCGCGTCCCCGGAGAAGTCGGGGTCCTCCGGGAAGTCCGGGTCCTCCGGGAAGAGATCCTCCTCGTCCTGCGGGGCCTCCGGGAAGGGGACGTCCTCGTCGTCCGGAGCCCCCGGGAAGGGGATGCCCCCGCCGTCCCACGCGGCCTCGGGGAAGGGAACGTCCTCGCCGTCCGTGCCGGAGCCGTCCGTGCCGGAGCCGGCCGCGCCGCTCCGGCCGGCGGGAGGGAGCGGCCCGGCGCCGGTGAGGGCCGCGAGGGCCGCCTCGACCATGGTGGCGCCGTCGAGGACGGCGCCGTAGCGCAGACCTTCGGGGGTGACGGGCCAGGTGGCCTCGGCCGGCTCGGCGAGGAGGGGGTTGGTGGCGCCCTCGGCGGCCTCGGGCGCCCAGGCGGCGACGCGGCCACAGGTCTCGCGGATCTCCACCAGGAAGTCGGAGGGCTCCAGGGGCTTGGCCGCGCTGCCCCAGCGGTAGCCGGAGGCGATCAGGAGGTAGTGGGCGCGGGTGACGGCCACGTAGGCCAGGCGGCGCTCCTCCAGCAGGTCGCGGTCACGGCAGCGCTCGTCGAACTCGGCCAGCTCCTCCTTGCTCAGCCCGGCCAGCCCGGGCAGGTCGGAGGCGTCACCGCGGAGCGGGTAGGGCAGCTTGCGCGGGTTGTCCGTCCACTTGGGACTGGTCGTCGGGCGTGCCGGGAACATCGTGCCGACGGTCAGGGTCCCCGCCTTGGACAGCGCCTGGGACAGCCCGGGGAGCACGACGACCGGCCACTCCAGGCCCTTGGAGGCGTGGATGGTCATCAGCTTGACGCTGTTGCTCTCCCCCACCCGTCCGGCGTCCAGGCCGTTCTCCTCCTCGTCGGCCGCCTTCAGGAAGGCCAGGAACGCGCCCAGGGTCGGGTCCTCGGAGTCGCCCGCGAACCGGGCCGCGGCGTCCAGGAAGGCGTCCAGGTCGGCCCGGGCGGCGAACGGGCCGACGGCCGTGCCCCGTGCCGCCACCTCGATGTCCAGGCCGAGCCTGCGCTCGATCTCGATGATCAGGTCGGGGAGCGGCTGGCCGGTGTGGGCGCGCAGGATCCGCAGCTCCTGCGCCATGGCGAGCAGCCGCACCCGGGCCAGGGGCGAGAACAGGTCCTGCCATTCGGGGCGGTCGGGCAGCTCGTCGAGGGCGTCGACCAGGCTGCCGCGCTCCTCGGCCAGGTCCGCCACGACCTGGTCCAGCGGGTCGGCCACCGCCGATCCGCCCTCCCGGGTCTCCCGGTTCAGCTCGCGCGCCCGCTCACCCAGCTCCTTCAGGTCGGCCGGGCCGATCCGCCACCGGGGGCCGGACAGCAGCCGGACCAGCGCGTCACCCGCGGTCGGGTCATAGAGCACGCGCAGGGTGGAGACGATGTCGGAGACCTCCGGGACGGTCAGCAGGCCGCCCAGGCCGACCACCTCGACCGGGATCCCCCGCTCCTCCAGAGCCCGGCGCAGCGCGGGGAACTGCGACCGTTTGCGGGCCAGCACCGCCACGTCGTGCGGCTGCAGGCACTGCGGGCCGCCCCACGCGCTCTGCTTGGCCTTCTTGCGCTCGCCCTCGCCCCAGGGCAGGCCGTCGGGGGCGCTCTCGCTGCCGAGCAGCCTGGCGACGCCGTCGGCGATCCACGCCGCCTCGTCGTCGGCGGTCTCGTGGAAGGCGCACACCACCCGGCCGCGCTCGACCCGGTTGCCGCCGGGCACCAGCACCGGCACCTCCCGCGCCTCCATCCGGAGCGGGAGCTGCACCCGGGCCGCGACGTCGAGTACGGCGTCGCCGTTGCGGAAGCTGACCGACAGGCGGCGGACCGGGGCGGGCTCCCCCGAGGCCGTCGTGAAGTCGCGGGGGAACCGGGTGAGGTTGCCCGCCGAGGCGCCGCGCCAGCCGTAGATGGACTGGCAGGGGTCGCCCACGGCGGTCACCGGATGGCCGCCGCCGAACAGCGAGCGGAGCAGGACGAGCTGGGCGTGGCTGGTGTCCTGGTATTCGTCGAGGAGGACGACGGCGAAGCGGCCCCGCTCGATCTCGCCGACCTCGGCGTGCCTGGCGGCGATCCGGGCGGCCAGCGCCATCTGGTCGCCGTGGTCGACGACCTCGCGGCCCCGCTTGAGCCGGCCGTACGCCTCGACCAGGGGCAGGAGCTGCTCCCTGGCCCGCTGCGTGGCCAGCGGCCGGCGCTGGGGCAGGGTGGGCGAGCCGGGCAGCTCGCCGTAGCGCTCGGTGAGCCAGGCGCCGATCTCCCGCACGTCCTGCGGACCGCGCAGGTGCTCGGCCATCTCCCCGGCCAGCTCCAGCACCGCCCGGGTGACGGTGGCCGGGCCCCACTCGATCTGCTCCATGGGCCCGTCGTAGGCGCTGACCACCCGCCCGGCCAACTGCCAGGAGACGGCCGGGCTGACCAGGCGCATGGTCGGCTCCAGCGCCTCGCGCAGGGCGTGGTCGGTGACCAGCCTGGCCGCGTAGGCGTGGTAGGTCGAGATGGTCGGCTCGCCCTCCAGCAGCTCGGCGGGGACCTGCTCGGCGGTGACCAGGCCGTTGAGCCGCTCGCGGACGCGGTGGGCCAGCTCGCCGGCGGCCTTCCTGGTGAAGGTCAGGCCGAGCACCTGTTCGGGGCGGACCAGGCCGTTGGCCACCAGCCAGACGACCCGCCCGGCCATGGTCTCGCTCTTGCCGGACCCCGCTCCGGCGACCACGACCATCGGTCCGAGACCGGCCTCGATCACCTCGGCCTGCTCGGGGGTGGGGGGGAGGATGCCCAGCTTGGCGGCGAGCAGGCTCGGACTCAGCACGGGACGCCCTCGCGGCGGGGGGTACGGCTCGGCACGCCTGATCTCCGTTCTCGCTGACCGGGCAGCTCGCCCGCACCGCGCAGGTGCGACACCCGCCGGCCCCGGCACCGGCTCAGCACACCTGGTCCCCGTTCTTGCTGACCGGGCAGCTCGCCCGCACCGCGCAGGTGCGGCATCCGTCGTTGACCTTGGCCTGGAAGAACGGCCCGGACATGCCGAGCGCCACGGTGTCGACCATGTCGCGCGCCCAGCCGGGGTCGGCGTCCTCCGACAGGGCCCGCTGGGCCTGCTCCTTGGCGTCCTTCTTGCCCGCGGCGTCGCCCACCTGGACCAGGGCCGCACCGCCGGGCTCGGTCATCCCGTGCCGCTGGAAGGCGCCCAGCAGCGCGGCGAGCTGGTAGACCCCGAGCTGGGGGTGGCGCTCGATCTCGGCGTCCTTCGGCCCGTTCTTGCCGGTCTTGATGTCGATGATCACGGCCCGGCCCTCGGCGTCGCGTTCGACCCGGTCCACCCGCCCCTTGATCTGCACGCCCTCGGAGACCATGGCCGTGAACGCCTCTTCCAGACCGACCAGCTCGCGGGGGTTCTCCTGGTGCCAGCGGACGAACTTGGAGATCATCTGCTCGGCGACCTGGCGCTGCTTGCGGTTGTACCAGACGCCGCCGAAGTCGAGCTCGTGCCAGATCTCGTCCAGACGCTTGCCGAGGGTGTCCTCGGCGGGCATGCCCGTCGCGGCGAGCACGGCCAGCGCGTGGATGACCGTGCCCAGGCCCCGCGCCGCGTCGGTGCCGCTGGCCCCCACGGAGGTCTCCAGCAGCCAGCGCAGGCCGCACTTGGTGAAGTTCTCCACCGCCGAGGGTGAGACACGCACGATGTCGTCGGGCCAGCTCAGCGGGCGGTCGTCGGAGATCGGGGTGAGGGCGTACCACTCGTTGGGGTGGGCGCCGGGCACCCCGGCGGTGGCGAGCCTGGCCAGGTGCCCGGCGGCGGCCCTGCGCAGCGGGGTGGGCCGGGTCGGGTCGGAGACGGCCGAACGCAGGTCCGCCACCAGGGCGGACATGCTCAACCAGCGGGAGCGCTCGTCGACGACCGCCTCCTCGGCCGCTCCGGGCACCAGCTCGCCGAGGAACCGGGAGGGCCGCTCCTCGCTGTCGTCGCCGCCCACGGCGGTGACGATGAGCCGGTGCCTGGCCCTGGTCGCCGCCACGTAGAACAGCCGGCGCTCCTCGGCCAGGAGCTGGGAGGCCAGCGCGGCGGAGACGGCGGCCGGGTTCTCGTGCTCCGACCCTTCCGCCCTGGCGACCATGTCGTCGGTGCTCAGGATGGACCCGCGCAGCCGCAGGTCCGGCCAGGCCCCCTCCTGCACGCCGGCGACGACCACGACGTCCCACTCCAGGCCCTTGGCGCGGTGCGCGGTCAGGATCCGCACCGACTCGGTGTCGGGGGCGCGCGCGGCGAGGGAGTCGCCGGGGATCTCCTGGGCGACCAGGTCCTCGACGAACACCTCGACGCCCGCGTGCGGCAGCCGGTCGACGAACCTGGCCGCGTGGTCGAACAGCGCCACCACCGCGTCGAGGTCGCGGTCGGCCATGGTGCCCCGGAAGCCGCCCGCGACGCTCGTCTCGGTCCACTTCTCGGCCAGCCCGGTGGCCTGCCAGACGGTCCAGAGCACGTCTTCGGCGGTGCCGCCCTGCCGTACGGCCTCGGCGGCGCCGGAGATGAGCCGGGCGAGCCGTTCGGCGGGCAGCGCCACGTGCGGCTCCACCCGGACCAGCTCCCGCACGTCCTTCAGGGCCGCGACCAGCAGCTCACCCGACGAGCGCGGCTCGGCGGCGTCTCGCTCGCCGGAGTGGTCCACCAGGTCGCGTCCGTCGGGGTCCGTCAGCGCCTCGTGCTCGGCGATCCGCAGGGCCCGGCGCAGGCGGCGCACACCGATCATGTCGGTGCCGCCGAGCGCGCCGGTCAGCAGCTCCTCGGCCACCCCCTCGTCGAGGGTCTCCGGGTGGAGGGCGACCTGGATGAGCCTGATCAGCGGCCGCACGCCCGGCTCCTGGAACAGCGGCAGCTCGCCGCCGCCCACGACGACCGGCACCCCGGCCGTGACCAGGGCGCGGCGCAGCAGCGGCACCTGGCGCGTGGCCGAGCGCACCAGCACCGCCATCCGCGACCAGGGGACCCCGTCCAGCAGGTGCGCCCGGCGCAGCGTGTCGGCCACGACCGCGGCCTCCTGCGTGGCCCCGTCGGTCACCACCACCCGGACGTCGCCGGGCTCGGCCTCCGGCAGCGCGCGCAGGTCGCGGTGGGCGGCGCCGCCCGGGGTCGCGGGCAGGCGCGCGGCGACGCGGCGGGAGGCCCTCAGGAGCTCGGGTCCGCTGCGGCGGCACACGCGCAGGGCGATGACGGGCGCGTTCTCGCCGTCGGCCGTGGGGAAGCTCTCCGGGAAGCGCATGATCCCGCGCACGTCGGCGCCGCGGAAGCCGTAGATCGACTGGTCGGGGTCGCCGACCGCGACGAGGTCGCGTCCCTCCCCGGCCAGCTGCTGGAGCAGGAACTCCTGGGCCGGATCGGTGTCCTGGTATTCGTCCACGAAGACGACGTCGTAGGCGGCGCGCTCGCGCAGCCGCACCTCGGGGTCGGTGAGCAGGCCGCCGGCGGTGCGGATCAGGTCGGAGTAGTCGAGCACCGGCTCCATGTCCAGGTCGAACCTGGACTGGTAGCGGTCGGCGAACCGTCCGGCAGCCGCCCAGTCGGCGCGGCCGTGCCGGCGGCCCAGCTCGACCAGCTCGTCGCCGTCGAGACCCCGCTCGGCGGCACGGGCCAGGAAGTCGCGCAGCTCCTGGGCGAAACCACGGGTCTTGAGCGCCTCGCGCATGTCGTCCGGCCAGTGCGGGGCGCCGTCCTCCAGCTCGCCGTGGAGCAGGCGGCGGATCTCCAGGAGCTGCTCGGGACCGGTCAGCAGGCGGGGCGGCACGCCCCCGGCGAGCACGGCCTCGCGGCGGAGCAGCGCGTAGGCGTAGCTGTGGAAGGTGAGGGCGAGGGGGGTCCGGGTGGTGCGGCGCATCCGGCCGGTGATACGTTCGCGCAGTTCCTCGGCGGCCTTGCGGCTGAAGGTGAGGACGAGCACCCGCTCGGGATCCACGCCGCGGCGCTCGATCCGGTCCACCACGGTCTCCACGATCGTGGTGGTCTTGCCGGTGCCGGGCCCGGCGAGCACGAGCAGCGGGCCGCTCCCATGGGCCACCACCGCCCGCTGATGCTCGTCGAGCACGGGGGCAACAGCTCTCCCCGCACCCTCACGACGCACCAAACGCCAGCCCTGGCCACTCACAACTCGCCATTCCACCAGATCTCGGGCGATGATCGTGCCGACTCCGGGTGCGCGGCATGGCGGAACGTTGATCCGATCAGCCGGACGGCCGGGCCGTCCGGGCCGCCTTTCTTGATCGTCGGGGGCGTACGCCCAGCTCAGACCGGCGCAGAGGGGCGCGCGGCACCGGAGGCCGGACCGCCCCGGGCCGGCGGACCGGAGCGCGCAGTGACGCATGCCATCTGATCGCCGCCGCGGCCGTCCCGGCCCGGCCCCGGGTCAGGAGACGAAGACGTGGTCGACCAGCCGGGCGGTCGCCTTGCCGTCGTCGCGGGGGGCGTAGCCGCGCCGGAAGCGTTCGTACCGCTCGGCGTGCGCGGCGGCCACCTCGTCGATCGTCTTCACCGCCTCGATCACCTGGGCGCCGGTGGTCAGCAGGGGCCCGGGGGCCTCGGCGGTCAGATCGAGGTAGAGGCCCCGCTTGGCCGAGTAGCGCGACAGGTCGTGGGTGAAGAAGAGCATGGGCCGCCCGGTCGCGGCGAAGTCGAACATGACGGAGGAGTAGTCGGTGATCAGCACGTCGGCGACCAGCAGCAGGTCCGCCATGTCCGGATACGTGGTGACGTCGCGGCCGAGGCCCTGGGGCACGTTGGGCGCCGCCTGCATCGAATGCGCCCTGATCAGGAACTCGTGGCCGGGACCGAGCACCCGCCGCGCCTCGGCCAGGTCCAGCCGGAGCGAGGCGTTCTTGCGGTCGTAGTCGCGGAAGGTCGGCGCGTAGAGCACCACCTTGGCGCCCTCGGCGATGCCGAGCCTGCGGCGCACCCGCGCGGCCAGCTCGTCCCGGTCGGGGGCCGACAGCACGTCGTTGCGCGGGTAGCCGCTCTCCAGGACCTCGCCCTGGTAGCCGAACGCCTTGCGCAGGATCGGGGTGGCCCACGGGCTCTGTGAGACCAGCAGGTCCCAGCCCCGCACCTCGACCGCCTGCCGGTGCCAGGCCGGCGGCTTCGGGTCGCGGGACATGTGCGGCAGGTCGTTGCCCAGGCGCTTGAGCGGGCTGCCGTGCCAGGTCTGCACGACCACCTGGTCCTCGCGGGCGCGGAACCACGGCGGCAGGAAGCCGTTGGTCACCACGTGGCGCGAGCGCGCGAGCACCGCGTAGTGCTCGCGGCTGCCCGCACGGACCACCGTCGGCCGGATGTCGGAGCCGAACCCGAGCTCCGTCGAACCCGGCGGCACGAACGCCCCGTCCTTGACCACCCAGATGTGCTCACGGTCGTCGCCGCGCCGGACGCGCTCCTCGTAGATCGCCCGGACGTTGCCTTCGTACTGTCGGCCGTCGTAGGCGACGTAGACGGTCGCGTCGCTCAGCTCGCGGGCCCGCTCGGCCGGGTAGAACGAGCGCCGCAGGGCGTAGAGGCCGCCGGCGCCCTTCTCGTCGTCGGGCCGGTGCTCGGCGACGGTCAGCACCGGCACGTCGAACCGGGTGGAGACCAGGCGGTATTCCCGGCCGTCGCGGAGCTTGGGCTCCTCATCCAGCGAGTCGAGGACGGCGTGGTCGACCCGGAGCGGCACGATCTGCCCGGCGGGGTCGCGGACCGCCATGCTCCAGCTCCCGCTGCCCAGCGGCACGGTCTCCCCGAAGCGGGGCATCGCGGCGGGCGCGAACCGCGCCGAGAAGCGGGATCCGGCCCGCTCCAGCGCGACGGTGTGGATGAGCCCGGTGCGGTGCCTGAGCGTCAGCTCGGCCGCCCCGGAACCCGGATAGGAGCCTTCGAGGGTGAGCGCGCCGCTCTCGTCCCAGGTCGCCGCCGAGATGATCGGGCGGATCCGGTGCGCGGAGACGATCACCCGGTCGCGCCGGTCGCCCAGCACGGTGATCTCCCGCTCGCCGACGACCGAGCGGCTCTCCTCGGCCCGGCCGAGCATGACCGCGGCCGCCGGGTCGCCCTTGGGCTCGATCCAGAGCCGGCCGCCGTCGCGCTCCTGCAGCAGCGAGGGTACGGCGAGCGGCACGACGACCTCGGTGCCCCCCTCGACCGGGGTGAAGTCGGCCGACATCCGGTGGCCGTCCAGGCGCGCGTGGCCCTTGGCGTGCCCCCGGCCGGGCAGGAACACCTTCAACTCCAGCCGGTCGCCCTCCAGCCGCACCTCCGTCAGCTCGGCCCGGGTGGGCTGGAGCACGACCTGGAGGGCGCGGTCGGAGGTCCAGACCGGGCGGACCCACCGGCCACCGCCGAGGTCCAGGCCCCGGGGACGCTCGGTGCGGCCGATGGAGGGGCCGCGGAGCAGGCCCTTGGCGCGGGCGCCCCGGCTCCAGATCACGATCTCGGCACGCCAGGTGGTGGTGTCGCGCACGACGGCCCGGTGGCGGAGCAGCCGCTTGCCGCCGCGCACGACGGCCCGCGCCGCGGCACGCCAGCGCAGCGCCCAGGGGTGCAGCTCGGCGACGAAGCCGGACCAGTCGTAGTTGCAGCCGGCCTCCTCGGCGCCGTGGGTGGCCTCCGGGTGGAAGATCCTGCGGGTGCGCAGCCGCACCGGGGGCAGCCAGCGAGGACCGCGCAGCACGACGGTGGCCCGGTTGAACCGGGGACTGCGGACCGAGAGGCCGGCCAGGTAGGCGTGGCCGCTGATCCGCAGCCGGCCACCGGACCAGGAGACGTCCTCGACCTGGGTCACCGGGATCAGGTCGGCGGCGCGCAGGCGGTACATGGCCTCCGGCAGCTCGTCCTGGAGCGGCAGGTCCGCATACCAGCGCAGCTTCCTGCGGACCCGCCTGGACGGCTCCGCCGCAGCCGCGGCGATCTTCTGCAGCGCGTCGCCGTCGGCGAGGTCGTCCACCTCCCGGTGCTCGACCAGGTGGAAGGCGATCCTGCGGGCCACCGGCAGGTCACGCTTGACCCGCGCGTCCACGCCGGCGAGGTAGGGCCTGACGGCCGTGACGAACTCGCGACGGCGGGCGGCGCCGCGCTTGACCGCCAGATCGAGCCGGGAGCCGAGCGGGCCGGCCAGCGCGTCGGCGTCGAACCTGCGGCGCTCGGCCGGGGTCAGCCCCTCGGCGAGCACCGCCGCCATGATCGATTCGAGCGGTTCTCCCCGGTCACAGAGATCTTGAACAGCCCGTAGGCGGTCGGGGGCGGAATCGCCGCCGGACCGCGCTGGTGTGGTGCCGGTGGCCATGGGGGAGGCACCGCCTTTCGGACAGACCGCTGTCCTAGGCCATGTTAGTGGGCCGCGCTGAAGCCGGTTACGCCGTGCTTTCCGGCATCCCGTCCCATCGCGCCGAGCGCATGTCCGCGCGGGCGCCCCTCAGCGGGGTCCGCTCCTGCCGCCACTGCGCCAGACACCGCTGCTCGTGACCCGGCGGCGGGGTCCCGTCGGCGTGCACGACACGCCACCAGGGCACGCCTCCACCCCAGGTGGACATGACTTTCCCGACCTGGCGGGGGCCTCCCTCGCCGAGGTATTCGGCGATGTCGCCGTAGGACATCACCATCCCGGGCGGAATGCGCTCGACCAGGTCGAGCACCCGCTCGGCGTACGGGGGCGGGTGGCCTACTGGCTCCATACGGCTGGCCCGGCCGCGAGGATCTCGTCGAGTTTGCCGAACTCGTAGGCCGCCGAGCCGTTCAGCTGCTCGACGAGGCCGTCACGGATCGCGTAGGACTCCCCGTCCTCGCCGACCAGGCGCGCGCCCAGCAGGGCGGAGACCCGCGCCAGCTGGGCCACCTGCCAGTCGGATCCGGGCGTGCCGGACAGGCCGCCGTTCCAGACGGCTATGGCGTGAACGGCCCCGTCGTGGCGGGCCAGGACCTCGCCCACCTCCTGCGAACCGCGGAACTCGAACCCCGCCTGCCCCAGCACTGTCGCGAGTTCCGCGAAGGCGAGAGGCGCCGGGCGCTCCACGCGCAACTCGTACCCCATGAGGGGCGACCCTAGCGAACATCCGGCGGTCCTCCGACCGCCGGGGCCGTCATCCGCCCCACCGCGTCCGAACAGTGTCCAAAAAGCGTTCCAATCGATTCAACGCCCCGCTGCCCCGCGCCCGGCTCACGGCCACGGCCCGGCCTGCCCGTCCGCCCGTTCCCGGGCCGCCGGAGCCGCCGGCCCCGACCGCCGGGTGAGCATCACCACGGCCCCGCCGAAGGCCAGCAGCCCGCCGATCAGGCCCGCGCCGTACAGACCGAGCCGGAACGGGTCGGGGCCGGGCCGGGCGGGCTCCCGGGACAGGGATCCCGCGCCGAAGTGCTGGACCGCCGGCGGGGACGCCTGCGCCGTACGGCTCATCAGCTCTCCCGCCCTGGCCAGCGCCGCTCCGGCGTCGACGACCCCGAATCCGACGTGGTCGTCGTATCCGGCGGCGGGGGCGGATGTGGCGGTGGAGGTGAGGGCCCGCGAGACCAACTGCGGCGGGATATCTGGATATTTCGCTTTTATGAGTGCGGCGATCCCCGCAACCAGTGCCGCCGCGGCACTGGTGCCCTCCGCGGAGCGGTAGCCGCCGCCCGGGATCACCACCGGTATGTCCACGCCCGGCGCGGAGACCAGCACCGACAGGTTGTCGCTGCTGAAGGGGGCCGGCCGGCCCGTCACGTCGACCGCGCCCACCCCGATGACCCCGGAGTATCCGGCGGGGAAGTTCCAGAAGGAGGTGGCGTTGTCGAGGGAGTGCTCGGAGCCTCCGTCGTTGCCGACGGCCGCGACCAGCACCACGCCCCGCGACAGCGCGTAGGAGACCGCCTCGCGCTCGGCCCTGTGCGGCCCGTAGGCGCCCAGGGACATGCTGACGACCTTGGCCCCGTGGTTGGCGGCGTAGCGGATCGCGCGCGCCACCGGGCTGTCGGTCTGCGTCCGCAGGTCCGCCTCCGGCTGGACGGCCCGGTTGTCCGGCCCGCCCCGCAGGACCAGCGGCAGCGACAGGATCCGCGCCTCGGGCGCGGTGCCGAGGAGGCCGTCGGCGCCGTTGCCCGCCCCGGCGATGAGCGAGGCCATCGCCGTGCCGTGCCAGACCGCGTCGGGCCCGCCCTCCGCGGGCTGCGCCGAACCCATGTCGGGGCCGGAGACGACCCGGCCGCGCAGCTCCGCGACGCCGCCGTCCACCGTGCTGTCCACCAGGGCCACGGTGACGCCCGCGCCTTTGGTGGTCTTCCATGCCTGCTCGACGTTCATCGCCTCCAGCACCCAGCGCTGGTCCGCGCGCGCGTCGGCGGCGCCCACCGGGGTGGCGACCGTCAGGGAGAGAGCCGCCAGGGCGCCCGCCGCCCAGGCCCGCCGCCGCCTCAACACACGTTTCCCTGGGTGCACTGCGGCACGGCGCTGGGCTCGTCGCCCAGGGCACGGGCGATGCGCCCGGCCACCGCCTGCGCCGCCGGCCACAGCTCGCTGTGCAGGATCTCCTCCGGGGAGATCGACGCGCGGGTGCGCCCGTCGCTGTAGCCGGCGGTGGAGAAGACGACGTAGGGGCCGGCCGCGACCCAGGCGTTGCGCTGCCGCTGGGCGGCGCCGAACAGCTCGCTGGGCGTGCCGGGGAAGGCCACCGGCCGCACCCCCACGCGGTCGTCCACCGGCAGTTGCGCGGTCGCGGCGATCCGCGTCTCCTCGTCCTGGAGCACCGCGACGCCCACGGTGATGACGAACGTGGAGGTCTGGTCCACGTAGGTGGCCCGCAGCAGCGTGCGGCAGCCGTACTGGGCCAGGACGGAGCCCGTCGAGGCGTCCACGCCGGACCTGCAGGGGACCTCGGGGGCGAGGCCGACCCGCCGGGCGTACTGTTGGGCCCGGCCGAGGCCGATGTACTGAAGCTCCGTGGGGAAGACCAGGTCGGTGGACCAGGCGTGCCAGCGCCTGGCGATGTCGTCCTTGATGTAGCGGGCCTGCTCGGCGGCCGTGAGCGGGCGGGCGGCGGTCTCCCGGAGCAGCCCGACCGCGCCGGTCAGCACGTCGCTCGCGCCGATCGCCAGGATCGTGCCCATCAGGATCAGGAAGATCGTCCGGAACCGGATCCCCTGCTCCAGGGTGGCGCGCTCGGCACGCTCGGCCGCCAGGCGGTCACGGCCCGCCGCGGGCCAGGCCCGGACCCGGACCCGCCGGGCGACGGCGCCGGACGGGGAGACCCGCCGCACCCGGGCGCCGCCCGCGCGCGGCGTCCAGGAGCCGGGCGGCGGGCGGCCGTCACGGGCGGGAGACGCCGAGGCCTCCGGTCGCCGTCCTGGCTCCTGGGGCCGCTCCGGCTTCGACATACTTCGATGCTACGTCGCAGGGCGTCGCCACCCTATCGTCGGAGTGCGTTTGTGATGTCACGGTCCGTGAGAGCCGGCCGCGTCCGCGCGCCGGGGCCGGAGACCGTCACGGGCGACCCGGCGCCCTCACGGGGCCGGGACCGGGGCCGGGGGCTCCGCCGCGGACCGGGCCGCCGACCGCGCCCGCCCCACCAGCACGGCGATCACCGCCAGGGACGCGACCGCGCCGAGCCCGGCGGCCGCCGCCACCCCTCCGTACACGGCGATCTTGTGCTGGTCCCGGTGGATCACCTGCACCGGCGCCACCCCCCGGCCCAGCGGGCGTGCGGGGTCGTGGCCGCCGGGGCCGGCGGTGAGGGTGTGACGGGAGATCCTGGCGGCCTCGGCGAGTGCCCGGGGGGCGTTGACGACGCCGAAGCCCATGCCGGTGTCGTAACCCCCGCTCGGCCGCCGGACCGCTCCGGTGGTGAGCGCCTGCGCGACCAGCGCGGGCGACATTTTCGGATATTTCGCTTTTATCAGCGCGGCGACGCCGGAGACCAGCGCGGTCGCCTGGGAGGTGCCGCGGCCGACCCAGTATTCGTCGCCGGGGCCCGCGCCGAGGATGTCCACCCCGGGCGCGGCCACCAGGACCGAGGGGTTCCAGTTGGAGAAGGAGGCCCGGCGCAGCCCCCGGTCGGCCGCGGCCACCGAGACCACCCCCGGGAAGGCCGCCGGGTAGGAGTAGGGGGCGTAACCGGTGGAGTCGGGCTTGCCCGCCCCCTCGTTGCCCGCCGCGGCGACGAGCACGACCCCCCTGGAGATCGCGTAACGGACCGCCGCGCGCTCCTCCTTGGTCGCCAGCTCCTTGGAGATCGACATGTTGATCACGTCCGCGCCGTGGTCCACGGCGTATCTGATCCCCCTGGCCACCACGTTCTCGAACCGCTCGGCAGTGTTGAACTCCCGGAATCCCGGCTCCTCGTCCTCCAGGATCACCCGGACCGACAGCACCTTCGCCCTGGGCGCGACCCCGATCACCCCGTCCGCCCCGCCGGGGCCGTGCCCGTGCCCGGCGATGAGCGAGGCCATGTAGGTGCCGTGCAGCCGCAGGGGGGCCACTCCCGGCGGGTTGGCCCCCGCGGTGAAGTCCTTGCCCTCGGTCACCGAGCCGGCCAGGTCGCGATGGGCGGGGTCCACCCCCGAGTCCAGCACCGCCACGGTCACGTCCCCGCCCATGGAGGTCCGCCAGGCGCCGGGCAGGTCGAGGGTCCGCAGCACCTGACGCTGGCTGCCCCGGACGTCGTCGGCGTGCGCGGCGGGCGCCGCCCCCAGCGCGATCACGGCCAGCGCCCCGACGGCGCCCGCCCACCTCAACATCGCCATTCCTCCGAGACGCAGTCGGGCCGCACGGGCGTGGACAGGTCGGCGAGGACCCTGTCGGCGATGTCGCCGGTGAAGGCGAACATGGTCGGCCGCTGCTCCCCCACC
This sequence comes from Streptosporangium sp. NPDC048886, assembly GCF_055586905.1. NCBI lineage: Bacteria > Bacillati > Actinomycetota > Actinomycetes > Streptosporangiales > Streptosporangiaceae > Streptosporangium > Streptosporangium sp. NPDC048886. The sequence goes on along the minus strand of NZ_JBVJHH010000029.1, from coordinate 116,370 downwards.
GCCCTGGCCGGACGGCCGTCGACCTGGCCGACCGTGGTCATCACCACGTACGGTCCGGCCTGCCGCACCAGGCTGTTCTGCCGCCCCGCCGAGGTGAAGCGGTCGGTGACCGTGCCGGGGAAGGCCAGCGCCTTCAGCCCCGGGGAGGGACGGCCGCCCCTGGGCAGCGCCGCCTTGGCCGCGGCCGCGCCCGCCTCTCCCGGGAAGGCCGCGACGCCGACGGTGACGACGACGCCCTGGAGCGCGTCGAGATAGGTGGCGCGCAGGATGCCCCGGCAGCCCGCCCGGCGCAGCGCCTTCCTCAGCTTGGCGTCCACCCCCCTGTCGCAGCGGGTCTCCGGCGAGATGCCCACGCGGCGCGCCTTCTCCTCGCCGCCCTGCTCGGCGGCGTAGCTGATGGTCTCGGGGAAGACCCGCCCGGCGGGCCACACCTGCCAGCGCCGGGCCATCTCACCGGCGGCGGCCCGCTCCAGCTCCGCCACGCTCGGACCGCGGGTGAGCTCCGTCCCCGCGATGCTCGAAGCCACCCCGGCCACCACCGCGCAGGTCAGCGTCAGCACGGACGCCGCGACCAGCATCGGCCAGGCAGGCCGCCGCTGACCTGGGGCTCCGTTCACGCCTCCGACCTTAATGCGGCGAGGAGGGTGTCATCCGCCGTTCCGCCCAGATCAGCCGGATTCGAAGGCACTTGGGGGGCGGAATGACACGACGCCCCGCGGAGCGGTGCTCCGCGGGGCGTCGGCGGTGGCCGGTATGGGGGTCAGTAGCTCGGCAGGCTCGGGTCGACCGTCTTGACCCAGCTCAGCACGCCGCCGCCCACGTGGACGGCGTCGGAGAAGCCGGCGTTCTTGACGATCGCCAGGACCTCGGCGGACCGGGCGCCGGACTTGCAGTGCAGGACGATACGCTTGTCCTGGGGGAGCTTCTCCAGCGCGGAGCCGTTGAGGAACTCACCCTTGGGGATGAGCACGGCGCCGGGGATGGAGACGATCTCGTACTCGTTCGGCTCGCGGACGTCGATCACGTAGATGTTCTCGTCGGCGTCCTGCATGGACTTGAGCTCCGTCGCGGTGATCGTGGAGCCCGAGGCTGCCTCCTGGGCCTCCTGGGAGACCGCGCCGCAGAACGCCTCGTAGTCGTCCAGGAGCTGGGTGACCGTCGGGTTCTTGCCGCAGAGCACGCACTCGGGGTCCTTGCGGACCTTGACCGAACGGTAGTTCATCTCCAGGGCGTCGTAGATCATCAGCCGGCCGACCAACGGCTCACCGATGCCGGTGAGCAGCTTGATGGCCTCGTTGACCTGGATGGAGCCGATCGAGGCGCAGAGCACGCCGAGCACGCCGCCCTCGGCGCAGGAGGGGACCATGCCGGGGGGCGGGGGCTCGGGGTAGAGGCAGCGGTAGCAGGGGCCGTGCTCGGCCCAGAAGACGCTCGCCTGGCCGTCGAAGCGGTAGATCGAGCCCCAGACGTACGGCTTGCCGAGCAGGACGGCCGCGTCGTTGACCATGTAGCGGGTGGCGAAGTTGTCGGTGCCGTCCACGATCAGGTCGTACCGGGAGAAGATCTCCATGACGTTGTCGGTGGTCAGCGCCACGTTGTGGACGACCACGTCGACCAGCGGGTTGATCTCCCGGACGCTGGCCGCGGCGCTCTCGGCCTTGAGGCGGCCGACGTCGGACTGGCCGTGGATGACCTGGCGCTGCAGGTTGGACTCGTCGACGACGTCGAAGTCGATGATCCCGAGCGTGCCCACGCCCGCGGCGGCGAGGTACAGCAGGGCCGGCGAGCCCAGGCCACCGGCGCCCACACAGAGCACCTTGGCGTTCTTCAGGCGCTTCTGCCCGGCCATGCCCACGTCGGGGATGATCAGATGGCGCGAATAACGGCGCACCTCGTCGACGGTCAGCTCGGCTGCCGGCTCTACCAGCGGTGGCAACGACACAGTTCCACTCCCGTTTCAGGGCGTCTTGGCGGTACGGCTGGGCACAGCACGCACCACTCACAACCTAACGCGGTGCCTCAGTCATTCCCAATCGGGACGGGAGCAGTCTCACCTATCAGACGCCGGGCCTCACGGGCCACCCTTCCGGGCAGTTCCATCTGCGCCACGTGCCCGGCGTCGGGCAGCAGCACCAGCCGCACGTGCGGGAAGGTCCGTCCGGCCCGCGCGGCCATGCGCGGGTTGACCAGCCGGTCGTGGCGGCCGTGGACGACCAGCGTGGGCGCGGTCACCTGGGCCGCCTGCCGCCACAGGTTCTCCGCGCCGCGCCTGAAGTATTCGGCGACGATGCCCCGGGCCGAGCCGACCAGCGCGGCCGCCGCGTACGGCAGGCCGTCCCTGCGGCGCAGCTCCTCGGCCGCCTCCCGCAGCCGCTCCGGGTGGAGCCGGCCGAGGTCGGCGTAACACATGGCGAGCGTGGCGTTGAGCCTGCGCTCGGCCGGCAGGGCGGCCAGCTGCGTCGCGGCCCACTCGCCCAGCCTCGGCACCGCCGACAGGGCCACCCGCGCCGGACCGTATCTGGGCAGCAGGTCGGGCAGGGCCGGCGAGATGAGCGTGAGGGAACGGACCAGCTCCGGGCGGGTCGCGGCGACCCGCACCGAAACCGCGCCGCCCAGGGAGTTGCCGAACAGGTGGACGGGCCTGGTGGCGACCCGTTCGATCAGCGCGGCGACGGTCCCGGCGTGGGCGCCGACCGAGTAGTCGCCACCGGGCGGCTCGGGCGAGTAGCCGGATCCGGGCAGGTCGACCGCGTGGCCGGTGACCACGTCGGACAGCTCGCCCATCAGATCGGTCCAGTTGGTCGCCGAGCCCGCCAGGCCGTGCACGTAGACGGCCGTCTCGGCGGGGCCGGGCGGGGTCGAGCGCACATGGACACTCCGCTCCCCCAGCTCGATCAGCTCACCCGGCCAGCTCGGAATCGGCTCGACACTCACACATCCTCCTTTGTCCACCTTTGTCCGCCTTCCTTTAACGATAGCCCCCGCCGTGCAGCCCGTACACAAATGCGACATTAAACGCATTCCACTCCAAAACTCACAGATAAAGTCCAACATCATCAATAAACGGATAAGGAGATAGTAAAAGCCGCTAATCTCCGTTTGTCACCCGACATGCGAGGAAATCAAGACAACCAGGGATGGACCATTAGCGACCATCCCGGGGCATTCTCCGATCACTCCGGAAAATGTCTTAAACGGGGCAACCGATCCTTTCAAGGGGGAAACGCAATGCCCAAGTTCAAGAGTGTCATCGCAGGTCTCGCTCTCAGCACGGCGATGGCCGGTGGCGGCGCCGCTCTCGGCGGTGTCACCACTGCGGCCAACGCCGCCGCCGGTGCGACCACCACCTCCATCGCCTCCTTCCAGGCCAACTGGGGCTGGGCGGGCTGCGGCTGCCACCGCCGGTGGCGTTGCGGCGGCTGGGGCGGCTGGCGCGGCAACCGCCACTCGTGCCACCACCGTCACCAGCGTCACAAGTTCAACATCAACATCAACAACAACAACAACAATGAAGAGGACGCCCAGAACGACAACAACAACAACAACGTCTAGCCTTCCGGGCTGGACGCCGGACCGGGGTCGCGCTCGGCTCTGAGCGCGGCGGGTGGTCGAGACAGCTGACCGCCCACGCCCCGATCCACCGTTGTTGCCCGCTCCGGGCCCACGGCGGGGCAATGGCTTCGGGCCCACGGCGGAGGAGCGGGGTGCCCGTGTCCACCGGGATCGCGATTCCCCACAGGGAGCCGTGATCACGCGGAGGACACGGGCACTCGAAAGGCGGTTTTCCGGGTCTTCGATTCTCAGCCGGCACGTGAAATCGCTTTTCTCGGCATTCCAGGTGAGGGCTCCAGGCTTTCGGGCCTGGAGCCCTCATTTCGCGGAGAAGCCGGTCTCCGGCGTCACGGCGTCCGTCCGCCCGTTCACGCCGGACGGCGCGTATTCCGTTTACGGGGAGCCTTTTCCTTTTCTCCGGCCCTTCCGGTGTTTCCGGCCTCTCCGGTGTTTCCGGCCTCCCCGGCGGCGGGCTCCCGCACCGGAGCCGTGCCACGGCGGTCTTTCTTGGCCGCCTCGACGCTGGCGCGGAGGGCGGCCATCAGATCGGCCGGCGGCCCCTCTTCCACCGGGACCTCGGCGGGGACGATCTCCCGGCCGGCGACCTTCGCCTCGATGACCTCGTGGACCGCCTCCCGGTAGGCGTCCTTGTGGGCGGAGGGGTCGAAGTCCGCGACCATCGCCTCGATCAGCGACTCCGTCATCCTCACCTCCTGCGGCCGGACGTCGACGCCCTCCTCCAGGAACGCGAAGTCCGCCGGGCGCACCTCGTCCGGCCAGAGCATGGTCTCCAGCACGAACACCCCCTCGCGGACCCGGAGCGTCGCCAGGGACTCGCGCTGCCGCAGCGCCACCTTGACGACCGCCACCAGCCCCGAGCGCTCCAGCGCGTCACGGAGCAGCGCGTACGGCTTGACCCCGACGGCGTCCGGCTCCAGGTAGTAGGACTTGTCCAGCAGGATCGGGTCGATCTGGTCCGCCGGGCTGAACTGGAGCACCTCGATCCTGCGCGAGGTGGACAGCGGCAGGTCCTCGAAGTCGTCGCCGGCGAGCACGACCATGTCCCCGTTGGGGAACTCGTAGCCCTTGGCCACGTCGGCGAACGAGACCTCCTCCTCGCACACCTGGCAGAACCGGCGGAACCTGATCCGGCCGCCGTCCTCCCCGTGCACCAGGTGGAAGGTGACGTCACGGCGTTCCGTCGCGCCGAACAGCCTGACCGGGATCGTGATCAGCCCGAACGAGACCGTGCCTTTCCAGATGCTCCGCATGACGACCCCCTGCCTTGGAGTTACCCGTCAAGTTTCGCGCACATGTTCGGAAATGGCGCCAAGTAACTGCAAACACTCACCAACCGGGCAGGTACCCCTCATGGCAGACCCGATGCCATGCCTTTCTCAGCAGGCGGGACCCGACGCCGTACGCTTGGCGATGTCCGGTGTTCGCAGGAGAACGGAAACAGAGCGGATGTCAGAGATGGATGTGCGCGACGACAGCCTGCACGGGGAAGAGCCCGAGGACGCCCGCTCCGAGGAGATCGGGATCGAGGCGCCCGAGGCCGACGCGGCCGAGCAGCACCGCCGGGCAGGCGACGACGTCGGCGACTGGCCCGGGGAGACCTCGCCCGAGGCGCCCGAGGCCGACGTGGCCGAGCAGCACCAGTCGGTGGACGCCGACGGCCCCGAATGGCCCGACCACATCCCGCTGGAGGCCGACCCCGCCGACACCGCCGAGCAGAGCCGCACGGTGGAGCTGGACGAGGACGACTACCGTTGACCCGGGTCACACGGCTATCGCTGACCCGAGTTACCCACGCGTAGGATGATTCACGACAGCAGGAGCACCCGCAAGGAGAACGCCGTGACCGCTACCCCGGACGCCAAGCCCCGGGGCACCCGGCTGCCCCGAATGGCCCGTCGCCGCCAGCTGCTCAGCGCGGCGCAGGAAGTGTTCGTGGAGAACGGCTACCACGCGGCCGCGATGGACGACATCGCCGAGCGGGCCGGGGTCAGCAAGCCGGTGCTCTACCAGCACTTCCCCGGCAAGCAGGAGCTCTACCTGGCCCTGCTCGACCTCCACGTGGACGACATGATCGCCCGCTGCCGCGACGCGCTGGCCTCCACCACCGACAACAAGCAGCGCGTCCAGGCCGCGATCGGCGCCTTCTTCGACTTCGTCTCCGGTCAGGGCGAGGCGTTCCGCCTGGTCTTCGAGTCGGACCTGCGCAACGTCGCCCCGGTCCGCCAGCGCATCGAGCGCAACCTCCGCGAGAGCGCCGAGATGATCAGCCAGGTCATCCAGGAGGACACCGGCTGCTCAAGCGACGAGGCACGGCTGCTGGGCGTCGGCCTGGTCGGCATGGCCGAGGTCAGCGCCCGCTACTGGATCAGCAGCAACGGCTCCATCCCCAAGGACGCCGCCACCCAGCTCATCGCCCGGCTGTCCTGGCGCGGGATCTCGGGCTTCCCGCGCACGAACGCCGACCACTGACCGACACCTCTGTTCGCTTGACGCGATCAACCGGCGCGTCGCGCGCCCGATGAGGCGACCATGGGACGAGCAACCCTCGTCGAAAGGGAGCACTATGGAAATCAAAATCGGCGTGCGTTCCGTGCACCGTGAGCTTGTAGTGGAGACCGACCTGTCGGCCGAGCAGGTCGAGGAGGAGCTCGGCAAGGCCATCACCACCGAACGCGGCGTCTTCGGCATCACCGACAGCAAGGGCCGCAGGGTCCTCGTCCCGATCTCCTCACTCGGCTTCATCGAGATCGGTGAGGACGAGCCCAGGACCGTCGGTTTCGGCGGCACCCTCTAGACCCCGTACGGCTCGCGCCAGGCCGTCCCCTGCGGCCATGGCGCGGGTCCGGGGCGCCGGGCGCGCGGCGGGCTCAGCCCGCGCGGCACCCGTCCCGCTCGCCCAGCCCGCAGCAGCGTGGCCGGCGGGCCCGGCGGACGCGGTGCCGCCCCAGGGTCATGGCCGGACAGTCGTCGCCGCCCCTGCGTAACACGGCGCGCGAAGTCCAGCGGTTCGGCCCACATCTCGTCAAGGAACTGCCGTAGCGGCGCGAGGCCCTCATATCTCGCACGTTACAACCGTTCGGCGCCTTCACGCTGCTCGATCAGCAGACCTGTCCGCAGACGCCCCCGCCCACCCCGGCGGAGCGGCCGTCCGCCGGCCCGCCCGCCCCTGCGGATCAGGGCCCCGGGGTCAGTCCCATGGCGGCCATCCGCCTGCCGTGCGCCTCCGTCAGCCGGGCGAACATCCGGCCGATGTCCTCCCCCGCCGCCTCCACCAGCAGCTCGGCGAGCTCCGGCCGGGCCGCGGCCACGTGCTGGCCCTGGCTCAGCGACTCTCCCACCAGCCGCCTGGCCCACAGCGCCAGCCGCCCGCTCAGCGTGGGGTCCTCCTTGATGGCCGCGCCGACCCGCTCGACGGCGAACTGCGACCGCCCCTCGTCCGCGAGCACCTCGTCGACGAGCCGCCGCGTCTCGGGGTCCACGCCGGCGGCGGCCTCCCGGTAGAAGTCGAGCGCGATCCCGGTGCCGACGTACGCCTTGACCAGCGCCTCCGGCCAGTCTCCCGGGGTGGTCTGGGTATGCCAGTCGTCCAGTGGCCCGACGAACGGGGCCATCGCCTCCTCCGGATCGATCCCGAGCGAGGCGATCCGGTCGTGGAGCAGCCGGAAATGGGCGTATTCGGTGGCCGCCAGGTCGCCGAGCGCGGCCCGGTCGGCCAGTGACGGGGCGTGCCGCGTGGCATCCTCGGCAAGGCGGAGGAAGGCGGTCAGCTCCGCGTAGGCGAGCACGCCGAGCAGATCGGCGACGCCGGCAGGGGAATCACTCATGAAGGCAGCCTACGAGTTGACTGACCCGGCGATTCATCAGGAATACTAAGAAATCGGTTCCGCGTTGTGGTATCGAGTACACTGCTCTGAGAAAGTGCGACCGCACTGTGTTAATCCAGGAGATCTGCTCCCGGACGCCCCCAAAGTCGGCATGACGCCGCAGCGGTCGCTGATGACATGAGAGGGCTGGCCCTTCCACGAGGACCCGGGCACGGGGATTTTTGCGTCCGTGGTCCCGACAGGCTTGCCTTCAACGGAGATTTAGGCAGGCCAAGCTGACGACGTTCCGAGACCTCGGAGTCACACCAGAGATCGCCGATGCCCTCGAGACCGAGGGCATCATCACGCCGTTCCCGATTCAGGAGATGGCACTCCCCCTGGCCCTCAACGGCCAGGACATCATCGGCCAGGCGCGCACCGGCACCGGCAAGACCTACGCCTTCGGCGTGGCGATGCTGCAGCGTGTCGGCAAGCCCCGGAAGAACCGCAAGAAGCCCCGCGGGCTGGTCGTCGTGCCGACCCGCGAGCTGGCCGTCCAGGTCACCGAAGACCTGGTGACGGCCGCCGGCAAGCTCGGCTCGCGGATCCTCACCGTCTACGGCGGGCGCGCCTACGAACCCCAGATCGAGGCGCTCAAGCAGGGCGTCGACGTCATCGTCGGCACCCCGGGCCGCCTGCTCGACCTGGTCAAGCAGAAGCACCTCGACCTCGGCCAGATCGACGTGCTCGTCCTCGACGAGGCCGACCGCATGCTCGACCTGGGCTTCCTGCCCGACATCGAGCGCATCATCAAGCTCATCCCGGACAAGCGGCAGACGATGCTGTTCTCCGCGACCCTGCCGGGCGAGATCGTCGCCCTGTCCCGGCGTTACCTCACCCGCCCCACCCACGTGCGGGCCGAGAACCACGACGCCGAAGCCGAGGCCACGCCGCAGACGACCCAGTTCGTCTGGCGCGCGCACCGGATGGACAAGATCGAGATCGTGGGCCGCCTGCTCCAGTGCGAGGGGCGCGGGCTCACGATGATCTTCTGTGAGACCAAGCGCGCCTGCGACATGGTCGTCGACGAGCTCAAGAGGCGCGGCTTCGCCGCCGCGGCCGTCCACGGAGACCTGGGTCAGGGCCAGCGCGAGCAGGCTCTGCGGGCCTTCCGCAACGGCAAGATCGACGTGCTGGTCGCCACCGACGTGGCCGCGCGCGGCATCGACGTCGACGACGTCACGCACGTCGTCAACTACGACTGCCCGCAGGACGAGAAGGCCTACGTGCACCGGATCGGCCGCACCGGCCGGGCGGGCAAGACCGGCGTCGCGGTGACCTTCGTGGAGTGGGAGGACCTCACCCGCTGGAAGGTCATCAACAACGCGCTGTCGCTCGACTTCGCCGAGCCCGTGGAGACCTACTCGACCTCCCCGCACGTCTTCAGCGACCTGGGCATCCCCGAGGGCACCAAGGGCGTGCTGCCGCACGCCAACCGGTCCCGGGCGGGCCTGGCCGCCGAAGAGGTCGAGGACCTCGGCGAGACCGGGCGCGTCCGCTCCCGCGGTCCCCGCAGGGGACGCGAGGAGGAGCGGGAGGAGCGGCGCGAGCGTCCCGCCCGCGCTCCCCGGGAGCGCCGCCGCACCCGCGGCGGCCGGTCGGGCGAGGAGGCGGCGGAGACCGTGCAGGACGTGCGGGCGGAGGAGACGGCCGTCGAGGCGGCGCCGGTCGAGGAGCCCAAGCGCCGTCGCACACGTGCCGGCCGTACCGCCGAGGAGACTCCGGCGCCGGCCGCGGCCCAGGGGATCCAGAGCCCGCTCGTCGAGCTCGCCGAGGTGGAGGTGGATGTGACCTCTCGCAAGGACGACCGTGACGACCGGTCCGCCGAGACCGCGCCCCGCCGGGGCCGGACCCGCAGGGCCGGGCTGAACCCCGAGGTGAGCCTCACCGAGGGCGCCGGGGCGCAGGCTCCCGACGGACCCGCTGCGGAGCAGGCCGACAGGCCGCGCCGCAGGCGTGAGCCGGTGGCCGAGGTCCCGCAGTGGGAGGAGGAGCCCGTGTCCGACCGCTGGGACGACGAACCCGCCGAGGCGCCCGCGCCCCGCCCGCAGCCGGAGAAGATCATCCCCCCGAGCCCGTTCGCGGTGATCTTCCAGTCACCGGACCTGGCGACGGACGACGACGAGATCGCCCCGTCGGCGGCCTCCGAGCGGGCGCAGAGCCGCCGCCGCCCGCCGAACCGAGGCCAGCAGCGGGGCGCACGCCGCCCGAGCTGACCGTACGGAAGGGAAGGGGCGCGACCACGAGGTGGCGCCCCTTTTCGCGTCCTGAGACGCACAGAGCCATGTCACCAAGAGAGGTATCGTGGGGCCACGTGAGTACGCCGCGATTTCTGACCCTGCCTCCTGGCGTCCGGACCCGCCAGATCGAGACGTCGGTGGGCGCCTTCACCGTGCTGGAGGCCCTGCCGGTCAGCGGCGTCCCCGAGCGCTGGCCCGCCCTGCTGGTCCCGGGCCTCACCGGCAGCAAGGAAGACTTCATCGCGGTCCTGCAGACGCTCGCCCAGTCGGGGCGCCAGGTCATCGCGGTCGACATGCGCGGGCAGTTCGAGACCGCCGGCCCTGAGGACCCCCGGGCCTACACCTGCGCGGCGCTCGGCAACGACATCGACGTCCTGGCGCACACGATCGGCGGGGGCGAGCCCCTCCACCTGGTCGGCCACTCCTTCGGCGGCCTGGTCACCCGGGAGGCGGTCATCGACGGCCGCACCAAGTTCGCCTCCTACACGCTGATGAGCTCGGGCCCCGCCGCCATCGTGGGCGTCCGCGAGCGCGCGGGCCGGACCATGATCTCGGAGCTGCCCGAGGCCGGCCTGGAGCACATGTGGCACACCCGGATGGAGCCCGAGGCCCTGTCCGCGGGGGTGCCGGACGACATCATCGCGTTCCTGCGCAAGCGGTTGTTCGCCAACTCCCTGACCGGCATGGCCACGATGACCGAGCAGGTCCTCTCCGCGCCGGACCGGTGCGACGAGCTCGCCCAGGTCGAGGTCCCCACCCTGGTCCTGTACGGCGAGCACGACGACGGCTGGCCGCCGCCGATGCAGTCGGAGATGGCCGCCCGGCTGAACGCCGAGTGCGTGGTCGTCCCCGGCGCCGCCCACTCCCCCGCGGTGGAGGCCCCCGAGACGACGGCCGCCGCGCTCACCCGGTTCTGGAACGCGGCGGAGACGCGCTCACTCGGCTGAGGCTCCCCGCCACCCCGGTCCACCAGTGGTTTCCCGTCATCGACCACCCCTGTTGGATTTCCCGTCGAATGCCATGTAATCATCTACTTACTATGGCGAGCATCGAAGACATCGTCGTCCAGCCCCCGCACACCGCGACGTGGCTGGTGCACATCGACCGCTCCATGTGGGTCGGCGGGGTCCGGGGCCTCATGCTGCAGGCGCTGCACCCGCTCGCGATGCGCGGAGTCTGGCAGAACTCCAACTTCCAGGAGGACCCGTTCGGACGGCTCCGCCGTACGGCGGACTTCGTGGGCCGGGTCACGTTCGGCAGCCCGGCGGAGGCCGACGAGATCGGCCGCCGGGTCCGGGGGATCCACCGCCGGCTGCGCATCGACGACCCCGACACCGGCAGGACCCACCGGGTGGACGACCCCGAGCTGTTGCTCTGGGTGCACTGCGCCGAGGTCTCGTCCTACCTGTCGGTGGCGCGGCGGGCCGGTCTCGGCCTCAGCGACCGCCAGGCCGACCGCTACCTGGCCGAGCAGCGCCGCAGCGCCACCTACGTGGGCCTGCACGCCGAGGACGTGCCCGGCTCGATGGCGGAGCTGGACGCCTACTTCACCGGGATGCGGTCCCGGCTGAGGGTGATCCCGGAGTCGGCCTCCACGGTGCGCTTCCTGCTGTGGCCGCGACTGCCTGCCGAGCTCCGGATGCTCGCCCCCGGCAAGCCCGCCTACTTCCCGTTCGGCGCGCTGTGCTACTACTCGCTGCCGGACTGGGCCAGGAAGCTGTACGGCGTGCTGCCCGAGGTGCCGCCGAGCACCGTGAGCGCGGCACTGAGGGCCTTCCGGCTGGGTATGAACTCGGTGCCCGAGCCCGTCCACGACCGCGCGTTCATGCCCTACACCCGGGACATGCTCGCCGGGGCCCGGGCCCGCCTGGGCGCCGCGGGCTACGACGTCAGCCGGGGGCTCAGGGGGCTGACCGACCCACGCCGCTGGCCGGCCGGGGTGCCGGACGCCGCCTGATCCCCGGCCCCGTCCCGGCACCCGCCGCCACCCGGCCCGGGAGGCGTCCCGGACCGCGGTCAGTCGGCCAGGCCGTCCCAGGGCAGGCGGTCGCCCGAGGCCGCCTGGCCCTCCGGGCAGTGCCTGCGGAAGTCGCACCAGGAGCAGAGGGGGCCGGTCCTGGGCGGGAAGAGCGCGTCGACCTCCGGGGGCACCTCGGGCGGGGTGCGGCCGGCACCGCCGGTCCGCGCCGGGCCCGACCAGGCCCGGTAGCGGTCCTCGGCCTCGGACGCCTCGATCGCGATCTCCTCGGCCCGGCTCAGATGGCGGGCCAGGGACTCGTCGGTGTGCTCCCACTCGGCGACCGTGCCGGTCGGCAGGTGGTGGAGCTCGACCCGGTAACAGGGCCGGCGCAGCACCCGCGAGGAGGCGATGGCGTAGACGGCCAGCGCGAGCGAGGAGCGGGCGTCGTCGGCGGTGAGGGGGCGGCGGCCGGTCTTGTAGTCGACCACGACCAGTTCGTCACCCCGCCGGTCGAGCCGGTCGATGCGGCCGGAGACGGCGATGACGGAGGTCCGGGTGGCCACGGTCCGTTCGACGCCGACCGGCTCGTCGGCGGGGTCGAGGCCGGCGACGTATCCGGCGGTCATGTCGCGGGCCCGGTCACGCCAGGTCGCCGACTGCTCGGCGTCGCGGAACCCCTCGTTGATCCACCCCTTGGTGACCAGGGTGGCCGCCGTCACCGGCGTCCGGCGTTCGTACGGCTCGCGCCACCAGGCGGCCAGGGCGTTGTGGACGCTGGACCCCACGCTGTTGTGCGCCCAGGGCGGCCCCTTCTGCGGCGAGGGCCGGTCCAGGTAGGTGAACCGGTGGCGCCGGGGGCAGTCGAGCCAGGTGTTCAGCCGCGACGGCGTGCAGGAGTAGAGCCGCCGCGGCATGCCCTCAAGGGGGAGCTGGTCCACGGAGGACTACTCGTCGAGGAGCTTCAGGTTGATCTTGGCCGCCCGGGTCCCGTCGCTCAGCGGGCCCTCGCTCTTCTCGGTCACCTCACCGCGGGTCAGCGAGCCGGACAGCCAGGCGTCGAACTGCGGCTCCAGGGCGCCGATGGTGGTCTCCTCGCCGTGCGCGGGCAGCACGCGGATGCCGTGGCGCAGGGTGAACAGCCGGCCGCCGATGGCGGTGAGCTGGTCGGCCAGCGCGGGATACTCCCCACCGATCTTGCCGGGCCCGTCGGCCTGCAGGGTCTTGCCGGTGAAGACCGCGTCGAGGGCCTCGCAGTAGAGCGAGACACCGCCCTGGGAGACGCCGGGGGTGGCCATGACCTCCAGCTCGACGTCGGCGACGCCGAACACGCCCTCGTCCTCCATGTCGATGTCCGGCCAGGTGTCCGGCCAGGTCAGCCGCCAAAGCGGCCGGTCCTTGGGGTGGAGGGCGACCACGGCCTCGTCCCGCGCCGCCACCTCGATGGCCGCGCCCACGTGGTCGGGCAGGCCGTGGGTGCAGATGACGGCCAGCACCTCCCGCTCGCCGACCTTCTCCAGGATCTTCTCCGCGTCACGCGCGGGATCGATGACGATGACCTCCTCATCGTCACCCAGGATCCAGGTGTTGTTCTCGACCTTGTGCTCGGCGCCGTCGACATCGACGACGCCCTCGGTCACCACTCGTTCGATACGCGCTGTCACGCTTCCGAACTTTACTGCCTCGCTCCACCCTGCGGCTCGAGCGCGGGTAACGGATAGTCTTCCCATTTACCCTATTCGCCCGCCTATTCCCTCCGCATTGCCTGTCACCGGCCAACACACCCCCACGGGCCTATCCCGCCCCGACGAGCGTGCGGATCGCGGTGATGATGAGCTGCACCGCGAGGGCGGACAGCAGCAGACCCGAGACGCGGGTGACGAGCTCGACGCCGTTCTCCTTTATGACCCGGAGGATGGTCACCGAGAAGCGCATGAACACCCAGAGCAGGATGTGCACGGCCGCGATGGCCAGGGCCAGCGCAAGGATGCCGCCCTCCTTCTGCCCTGCCTGCTGGGCGAAGACGATCGTCGCCACGATGGCCCCCGGCCCGGCCAGCAGAGGGGTGCCGAGCGGGACCAGGGCGACGTTCACGCTGGACTTCATCGTGTTGGGGGGCGGCTCGGTCTCTCCGGTGAGCAGTTGCAGGGCGACCAGCAGGAGCAGCAGGCCACCGGCGATCTGCATGGCCGCCACCTCGACGTGCAGGTAGCCCAGGATGGCCCGGCCGAAGACCGCGAACAGCACGACGAGGCAGAACGCGACGATGGGCGCCTGCCAGGCGATCCGCCTGCGCTCCGCCGCCGTACGGCCGCGGGTGTAGGCCAGGAAGAGCGGGATGATGCCGGGCGGGTCCATGATGACGAACATGGTGACGAACGCCTCGACGAAGAACTGGAGGTCCAACGCACGCTCCCCTGAGCCGTGGTGAGGTGAGGGGAGTGGTCGGTGCCGGATCGGACGTTCTCACCGCCCAGGCGCGGAGAGATCGGGCGTCCTCCGCCCGGGGACGGAGCGGTCAGCCCTCCTCGCCGCCCAGGCGCGGGGAGAACGCACCGAAGGGCAGGTCGAGGGCCTGGTCCTGGTCTCGCAGGTCGCGCAGGGAGAGGTCGGCCAGGGTCATCATGTAGCCCGCCTCGGCGGGCCAGACGACCGCCCACAGCCAGTTGCCCAGCGCCTCGCCGGCGTAGACCGCCCGGTCGGGGGCGGCGGACTCGACGCACCACAGCGCGGCGGGATGTCCCTTGATCTCGACCTTGGCGTGCGGCGGCCCCTGGTCGAACCCGGTGCCCGGGTCGGGGCCCTCCAGCCCGGCGAACCCCGCGCCCAGGCCCACTCCGGGCTCCTCCGCGATGATCAGCAGGTCGGCCGGTCCGTGGACCAGGGAGGGACCGCTGAGCGCGACCACGGTGGCCCTGACGCCGCTGCGCTCGTCGCCCGCCTCGGCCAGCCCGGTGACCAGCCAGCCCTGGGGCAGGGGCCACGGGAGCCAGACGGGGACGAGGGCGCTCCGGCCGACGGCCTCCATGGCGGCGGCGGAGGGGCGTCTCGGCGGCTGCAGTGGCAGGACGTCACCGTGCGGGCCACATCGCCAGGCGCTCGACCAAGCGCTTGGCGGACGGAGCGGGCCGAAACACCGTGGGCAGGTAGGCGCGGCTCTCACGCCTACCCACGGTGCTTTGTCAGTGGCCATTCGTCAAGGGCGGACCGCGTTATCGAGCCGTAATCTTATCAATGTGCGCGTAAATTGTGTCGGAGCAATAATCTTCGACGGTTCCGGGCGGATGCTCCTCATCCGCCGGGGCCGTCCCCCGAGTGAAGGTCTCTGGTCGATCCCCGGCGGCCGGGTCGAACCCGGCGAGTCGGACGCCGAGGCGGTGGCCCGCGAGGTGCTGGAGGAGACCGGCCTGACGGTCACGGCGGGCCGCCTGGCCGGCACCGTCGACCGTCCCGGCCCCGGCGGCCTCGTCTACGAGATCCGCGACTACCTGGCCGAGGTCTCCGGCGGCACGCTCTCCGCCGGAGACGACGCCGCGGAGGCCCGCTGGTTCAGCGACGAGGAGCTCCGGCGGCTCCCGCTCGCCCCGGGTCTGCTGGACGCCCTCACCGGATGGGCGGTCACCGCGCCGCGGTCAGGGTCGAGCACCACGACATGAGACAGCCGACACCTGCGCCTCCCCCTCCCCCGGGTCTGCTGGACGCCCTCACCGGATGGGCGGTCACCGCGCCGCGGTCAGGGTTGAGCGCCACAGCGTGAGGTGGTCGGCGTCGTAGGTGGTGGACCTGCCCAGGGCCACCACCTGGTCGCCGGAGACCGCCACCGCGCCGAGCTGCTGAGCCCCGTCGCCGGCCAGGCTGCCCTGGGTGGGGGCGTGGCGCTGCCAGCCCAGCCCGTCCTCGGAGGTCCAGGCCACGCTGTCGCCCTCGCCGGGCAGCCCCTGCCAGCCGACCGCCACCACGCCCGCCTCCGTGGCGGCCAGGTCCTGCACGGCGGCCGCCTCCTCGGCGGGGAACCAGGAGAACTCCCACGTCGAGCCGTTGTCGGCCGACACCGCGCCGAAGGCCCGGAGCCCGTCGCCGGTCCGGGCGGTGCCGGCGGCGACGACGTGCCCGCCGTACAGGACCACGTGCCGCAGTCCCGCCGACGTCGCCCCGGGGGGCAGGACCGGCTTGCGCGCGGTCCAGTTGACCCCGTCGGCCGAGACCCAGACCACCCCGGTCTCATGACCCGCGCCGCCGGCGCCGCCGACGGCCACATACCCGGACGAGGTCACCGAGACGTCGTGCAGCCGCACCCCGCCGCCGCCGGCGGGCAGCTTCGCCGCCCTGGTGTAGCGCTTCAGGTCGGAGGAGAACCACAGGACCGGGACGGTCCCGGCCGGGCTGCGATCCTCGCCGGCCAGGACGTAGCCGGACGGGCCCGCGGCGACCGCGTGGGGGGCGAGGAAGTCGTGCTCGGCGGCCGGGGCGAGGGGGCCCAGGACGGGCACCCGGCGCCAGCTCCTGCCGTCGTCCGAGGTGACGAGCAGGGGCTCGGTGGTGGAGGCGTCGGTCATGGCGCTGCCCACCGCCAGCCAGCCCCGCCTGCTCCGGGCGACGTCGCTGAGCGCCTGCCGGCGCGAGCCGCCGAGGATCTGCGCCGGGCCGGCCGCCTGCCAGCTCTGGCCGTCGGCGCTGGTCCAGATCCCCGCGTCGCCGGACACGGCGCCCACGGCGACGAACCCGCCCTCCCCGGCGGCCACCCTGGCCGTCTCCCGCGCGGCCCTGGTGAGCCCTTCGATGCCGCTCAGGGGGACCGTCCGCGCCTGACCCCCCTTGGGGGCGGTGATGAGGACCAGGCGGTTGTCCACGTCGGCGGCGCGCTCGTCGCCGCCGACGACGAGCGTGCCCTCGTCCGAGACGGCCAGCGCCCGCAGCGAACCGGGCACCTGGCCGAGGTCGGTGCTCTTGCTCCAGTCGTGGCCGTCCTTGCTGGTGTAGACGGCGTAGTGCTCGAAACCGGACTCGGTGATCGCGGCCACTCCGGCCGAGGAGGAGGCCAGGCGCTTGACGCCCGAACCGTCGGGGGCCAGGCCGCCGATGGTGCCGCACCGGGTCCAGTCGACGCCCTGGGGCGAGCAGTAGACGGCCACCTCGCCCTTGTCGCTGCGCTGCTGGGTGGGGACCAGCACGAACCCGTCGGCCACCACGGCCAGCGCGCCCGGTTCGGGGACGACGCCCGTCAGCGCCGCGCCGGTCCTCAGCCAGGTCTTCCCCCCGTCGGCCGAGCGCAGGATGACCGAGGTGGACTGGCCTTCGGCCGGATCGCCCAGCGCCACCACGGCGTCGCCCTTGGCGATGACCGCCTTCAGGCCCCGGACCTTGTCCGGCAGGCCGATCTCCCTGGTGTCCACCCGGTCCCAGCTCCGCCCGTCGGGCGAGACCCAGGCGATGGCCCCGGTGGTGCCGTCCGGGAGCACGGTCGTGCCCACCGCGACGAAGCCCGCGGTGGTCCTCGCCAGGTCCATGATCTTGTCCCCGGCCGAGAACGCCTCCAGCGCGCCGGGGTCCACCGCGCCCCAGCTGTAGCCGTCGGCGCTGGTCCACAGGCCGTGTCCGGCGCCGAAGGGGTCGTTGCCCGCGGCCAGCCAGCGGCCGTCACCGCCGGCGACCAGGCCGACCGTGGTCGGCCCCGTCTCGTAGCCGGCCGGGCCGGTCACCTTTCCGAGCTGCCAGCTCCCGCCCCCGTCGGTGGAGACCAGGAACAGCGGCCTGGGGACCGGACTGGTGGTGTCGCTGCCGACGGCGACCATGACGGTGCCCGCCGAGGCCACGGCGTTGAGCACCTGGCTCGATCCGTCGCCGGCGACGTCGGGCGGCGGCACGAAGTTCGCGTCACCGGAGTGCACCTCGTCACCGACCAGCCGGAGCCCGGAGGTGAACGGGCCGCCCACCCACTCCCACAGCACCAGGCCGCCGCCGACCGCGACGGTCAGGACCAGGACCATCATGAACGGGATCATCAGGCCACGGCCGCGCCCGCGCCTGGTCGGACTGGAGCGGCGCACGGCGGAGGGCGCGGGGGCCGCGCGGTGGTGCCGACCGCCGTTCGGCCCCCGCCTGCCGGGCGGGCCCTGGGCGACCAGCAGGTCCGGCCGGGCCGGCCGGCCCTCGGGAGGGCGTCCCACGCGGCGTACCGGCTCGAAGTCGTCTCCGCCCGGTACGGCCGGCCCGCCCGGCGGGGAGGCCGCCGGTTGACCGGAGCGGCTCTCGTCTCCTGACCCACGCGGTGATCCGGGTCTGGCCGGGGGACCCTGCCCTTCGTCTCCCGGCCTCGGCGGTGACGCGGTCCCGGCCCGGGGACCTGAGCGGCTCTCGTCCCCGGGCTCGCGCGGCGGGCCGGAGGCGACCAGCAGGTCCGGCCGGGGCCCCCTTCCCCGCTCGCGCGGTGACCCGGAACCGGTCTGGGGGCCGTGCTGCCCCTCGTCTACCGTCCTCCGCGGTGACGCGGTCCCGGTCTGGGGACCTGAGCGGCTCCCGCTCCCGGGCTCGCGCGGCGGGCCGGAGGCGACCAGCAGGTCCGGCCGGTCGGCCCTCCGCCCGCGGGAGGGCCCTTCCGGTGGGACGTCCCGGCCTCCGGCCCCGGCGGACCGGCCGTCGGCGGGTGGCCGCCCTGCGCCGGAGGGGTCGCTGGGAGGACCTCCAGAGGAGCGGGAGGAAGGACCGGGAGCGCCGCCGGAGGGGTCGATGGGAGGGTCGGCCGGGGGCGCGGCGTAGGGCTGGGTGTGGGGACGGCGGCGTTCGCCGCCCAGGCCCTCCGGACGGGCCTGGAGGGGTTCGCTGTCGTCCGGGGTGGGCGAGGCGAACGGCGGGAGCATCCAGGGCGAGGCCAGCGGGAGGCCCCGGGGGGTGTCGTCGGAGGGCCCGGGCGGGGAGTGCTGGATCGTCGGCGGTGACTCCTGGGGCTCCTGGGGCCTGCTTTCGGGTGTCGCGTCACCGTGGGCGCCGTCGTCGTGCGCCGGCCACTCTCGCGGGCGCGGGTCGTGGGGGCCCGGGGCCACGCTCAGCACCTCCTGTAGGGAGCCCTTCTGCGCCCGGGGCCGTCACCCCGGACCGTTCCAGCCGTCACCGTGACACTCCGCCGCAACCCCCCATGGGAGCGGCGAATCGCACGCGACCCTACTCCTACCCTGTTCCACCGGAACGATCACCTGCCCCGGCCGGGGGGACCGGGGCCTGCCGTACACAGTCCAGAGCAACACGTCGGAGCCGCGCTGACGAGACCTCTCTAGTCAGATTTATCGGCGCAACGCCGGAATTATCACTGTTTGCCCCAGAAATCCGGAGATCGCTGTCCACGGCGGTCCCCATGCCGGGCTCCCACCGGTCCCGTCCTTGTGCGGATTAGTTCACAGACGCCGGCGCCCGGCAGGCGTACACCTGAGGGCAGGAAACCACCACCCCTGGGAGCAGACGATGAAACGGCTGGGGCCCGTCCACACGCTGGCGGCCGGAGCGGCGACAGCCGTCGCACTCGGCGCGCTCAGCGTCATCACCACACCGGCGGCGCAGGACGCGGGCGCGCGGGACGCCTCCGCCGACGCCGCGGTCGCCTCGCCGGCGCCGGCCGCCGCCGGGGCCACCCGGACCCCTGGGGCCGCCGAGAGCGCCGGAGCCACCGAGACCGCCAGGCCCACCCCGGCCAAGGCCGACTACGCCGGGCGGGTCAAGGGCAACGGCGGGCTCATCGCCATCTCCGTCCGCGACGGCAGGGCGATCGCCTACTTCTGCGACGGCAGGATCGAGTCCTGGCTCAAGGGCCGGGCCGCCGACGGCCGGGTCACCCTGTCCGGACGGGGCGGCGCCTCCGTCGTCGCCCGGCTCGGCGACGGCGGGGCGGCCGGGGAGCTGAGGTTCGGCGGCAGGCGGTGGGACTTCGGCGCGCCCACCGTGAAGAAGCCCTCCGGGCTCTACCGGGCGAGCGCGATCGTCCGCGGCGCGAAGGTGCGGGCCGGCTGGATCTACCTGGACGACGGCAGCCGGGTCGGGCTGACCCTCGTCGACGGCAGCCCCGCCGACGTGGCGATCCCGGAGCCCGGCGAGAACGCGACCGTCAACGGCCAGGAGGTCGACCCCAAGGACGTCGACGAGTTCATTGGAGAGCTCTGATGAATGACACACAGGTCTCGCAGGTCCCGCGCGGGCGGAGCCTCGCCCTGCTGCTCGCGCCGCTCGCCGTCGGCGGCCTGATCGCGGTCGGGCTGGGCGTCTACGGCCGCGTCCATCTCGCCACCGGCTACGCGGTCGGCCCCGCCGGGTTCTCCGGGCCGCTGGCGATGAAGTCCTGGCTCACCACCGGCGCCTTCCTGCTGGCGCTGGTCCAGCTGTTCTCCGCCCTGGTCATGTGGGGCCGGATCAAGCTGGACGCGCCGTGGATCGGCCCCCTGCACCGCTGGTCGGGCCGGGCGGCGTTCCTGCTGACGGTCCCGGTGGCCTTCCACTGCCTGTACGCGCTGGGCGCGCAGTTCGACACGCCCCGGGTGATGGCCCACTCGCTGCTGGGCTGCTTCTTCTACGGCGTGTTCGCCGCGAAGATGGTGGCGCTGCCCAGGCGCGGGCTGCCCGGCTGGGCCCTGCCGGTGCTCGGCGGGCTGGCGTTCACCGCTCTGACCGGGCTCTGGCTGACCTCGTCGCTGTGGTTCTTCACCACGATCGGGGTCACGCTGTAGGCGGGGTGAAGGCGGTGGTGCGCCCGAGGCCCGCGGCCCGGCCCTTGGCCGCCACCACCAGCGCCATCTTCCTGGACGCCTCGTCGATCATCTCGTCGCCGAGCATGACCGCGCCGCGCTTTTCGACCGTCGTGTAGTACTCGTACGCGTCGAGGATCAGCTCGGCGCGGTCGTAGTCGTCCTGGGAGGGCGAGAACACCTCGTTGGCGGCCTCGATCTGGGTCGGGTGGAGCACCCACTTGCCGTCGAAGCCGAGCGCCGCGGCCCGTCCGGCCACCCGGCGGTAGCCGTCCAGGTCCTTGATCGCCAGATATGGGCCGTCGATGGCCTGCAGGTCGTGTGTGCGGGCGGCCATCAGGATGCGCATCAGGATGTAGTGGTAGGCGTCCCCCTCGGTGTAGCCGGGCGGCTGCTCGCCGACCACCAGGGTCCGCATGTTGATCGAGGCCATGAAGTCGGCGGGGCCGAAGACCAGCGTCTCCAGGCGCCGGGACGAGCCGGCGATGGCGTCCACGTTGACCAGGCCCCGGGCGTTCTCGATCTGGACCTCGACGCCGATCCGGCCGACCTCCAGCCCGTTGGCCTTCTCGATCTGGGTCAGCAGCGTGTCGAGCCAGAGCACCTGGGCCGGGTCCTCCACCTTGGGCAGCATGAGGCAGTCGAGGAACTCCCCCGCGCCCTCCACGACCTCGATGACGTCCCGGTAGGTCCACTGCGTGCCCAGGTCGTTGACCCGCACGACCCTCGTCTTGCCCGACCAGTCGCCCTCGCGCAGGGCGGCCACGATGTTCTTGCGCGCCCCCTCCTTGGCGAGCGGGGCGACGGAGTCCTCCAGGTCGAGGAAGACCTCGTCGGCGGGCAGGCCCTGGGCCTTCTCCAGGAAGCGAGGGTTGCTGCCGGGCACCGCCAGGCACGAACGTCGCGAGCGCATGGGCACACGCTAGCGGCCGCCCCGCCCCGAGCGGCAGGCCGGGCCGCTCTATGGTCCTCATACAAAGACCCCGCTCTGTTCTTGGCGCCGATCTCGTACGACTCTTGTCTGAGGTATTCGAACAATAGGTATCAAGCATCGTTAAGGGAGACATTCACGATGGCAAACGCTTCTTCGGTGGCCCGGCCCGCCGTACTGTCCGACCTCATCCCGGGTTCCCGCGTCCGCGACATCGCGCTCGTGCTCGGCGGCGCCGCCCTGACGGGCCTGGCCGCGCAGCTCACCTTCCCCATGTGGCCCGTCCCGGTCACCGGCCAGACCTTCGCGGTCGTGCTGGTCGGCGCGGCGCTCGGGATGAACCGCGCGGTGCTGAGCATGGTCCTCTACACGCTCGTCGGCATCGCGGGCGTCCCGTGGTTCCAGGGTGGCACCTCGGGCTTCGGCGGTCCCACCTTCGGCTATGTCATCGGCTTCATCGCCGCCGCCGCCATCGTCGGCAAGCTGGCCGAGCGCGGCGGTGACCGCACCGTCGCGCGCACGGTCGGCACGATGGTCCTCGGCAACCTGACGATCTACGCCTTCGGCCTGCCGGTCCTCATGGCCGTCACCGGGCTGGGTCTGGGCAAGGCGCTCGCCGCGGGTGTGATCCCCTTCCTGGCCGGCGACGCCCTCAAGATCGCCATCGCGGCCGGCCTGCTGCCGGCGGCGTGGAAGCTCTCCGGCCGCTGATCCGGTGACCGCGTACGGCCTGCCCCTCCGGCCCGGGAGGGGCAGGCCGTACATTCGTCTCATGGGTGTGATCGAAGAAGGGGCCAAGAAGTCGGGTGTCCTGTGGCTCGCTCTGGACCGGCCCCGGCTGGCCTGGCACGCCTGGCACGACGGCGCGATCTACGTGGTCACCGGCGGCGGCGAGCAGTCGCTGCCCGGCCTGGCCGGGGCGGGCGAGGTCCAGGTGACGCTCCGGAGCAAGGACAACGGCGGGCGGCTGGTCGTCTTCGACGCCTCCGTCGAGGTGGTGGACCAGGCGGAGTCCGCCGAGGCGGTGGCGGCGCTCGCCAAGGAGCGGCTCAACGCCGTCGACGGCGCGGGCCTGACCGAGCGCTGGGCCGCCCGCTCACAGGTCGTACGGCTCACGCCGCGCGGACCGGCTCTCTGACCTCCACCGGGGCCGGCGGCAGGTCGGCCGTGGCCCGCTGGGCCAGGTAGGCGCCGGACAGGACGATGAGGCCGCCGGCGATCTGGAAGGGGCCGAGGGCCTCCCCCACCAGGATCCAGGCGATCACCGCTCCGGCGATGACCTCCAGGGAGGCCACCGTGGAGCCGATCGCGGCCGACAGCCGGCGGACCGCGGTGACGCCGAGGATGTAGGCCAGGACGGTGGCGACCACGATCATCCAGGCCACGGCCGCCAGCGCCGGCAGCGCGTAGCCGCCCGCGGGAGCCGCGCTCCGGGTGAACGCCTCCCACGGGATGTTCCACGGCTGGGAGATCGGGGCGAGCACCGCGGCCGCGCCCACCAGGCCCCAGGCGATCAGGCCGAGCGGGTCGACGTCGTCGCCGAAGCCGTCACTGAGCAGGAAGTATCCGGCGCAGCACGCCGCCGCGCCGGCGGCCAGCAGCAGGCCCACCGGGTCCAGGGCGAGGCCGGACCACGCCTCGACCACGATGCCGAGCCCGATCACCGCGACCACGGCGCCGACGAAGGCCGCGCGCGGCAGCCGTACCCGCCGGACGAACCGCACCCAGAGCACGACCAGCACCGGCGAGGTGAACTCGATCAGCAGGGTGACGCCCACCGGCAGCCGGGTGATCGCCGCGAAGTACAGCGCCTGCACCCCGGCCACCGCGACCACCGCGTAGGCCAGGAAGAACAGCAGCCGCGAGCGCGGGATGCGCAGCGCGTGGGGCCTGGTGACCGCGAGGACGCCGACGAGCAGCAGCCCGGCGCCGGCCATCCGCACCCAGACGGCCTCCAGCGGCGCCAGCCCGGCGGCCCCCAGATATTTGGCCATCGGCCCGGAGAAGGCGAAACACCAGGACGACGCAAACGCGACCAGCAGGCCGGCACGCCTCATAAGACACCATCCACGTAATTACCGTATATAGCTTTTGATGCTGTCACGACAGGCTGGATCGGGGCAAGTGGGCGTCCGAAATGTGAGCGTGCCTTGAACCGGCGACTCCGGGATGCGGCCTACGCTTCAAATGTGAAGATCTTCATCGCACGGCTCGCCGGCACCCCGGTCTTCGACCCGGCCGGTGACCAGATCGGGCGGGTGCGGGACGTGGTGGTGTCCATCGCCGGCACCGCGCCGCCACGCGTGCACGGGCTGGTCGTCGAGGTGCAGACCCGGCGGCGGGTCTTCCTGCCCATCACCCGGGTGCGGGGCATCGAGGCCGGGTCCGTCGTCTTCAGCGGCCGGATCAACGTGCGCCGGTTCGAGCAGCGGGCGACCGAGACGCTGGCCATCAGCGAGATCCTCGACCTTGAGGTGGAGGTCGAGGACGAGCGGATGACGGTCCTCGACCTGGCCATGGAGGAGACCCGGCGCGCCGAGTGGGTGATCACCAAGGTGGCGGTGGTCAAGGGCGGCTCCGGCCTGGGGCTGCGGCGGCGCGGCCCCACCAAGATCGTGGAATGGTCCGAGGTCAGGGGCTTCGGCGCGGTCCAGAAGGACCAGGGCGCGGCCAACCTGCTGGTCGCCTTCGAGACGATGCGCGCGGCCGACCTGGCCAGCGCCCTGCACGAGCTGCCGGACAAGCGGCGCGTCGAGGTGGCCGCGGCCCTCGACGACGTACGGCTGGCCGACGTGCTCGAGGAGCTCCCCGAACGCGACCAGATCGGCATCATGAGCCGGCTGTCGCCGGAGCGGGCCGCCGACGTGCTGGAGGAGATGAACCCCGACGACGCGGCCGACCTGCTGCAGGACCTCCCGCCCGAGCAGGCCGAGACGCTCATGGCGCTGATGGAGCCGGAGGAGGCCGCGTCGGTGCGGCGGCTGCTGATCTACCCGGAGGACACCGCGGGCGGCATCATGACGAGCGAGCCCGTGGTGCTCCCCCCCAACGCCACGGTCGCCGAGGCCCTGGCCCACATCCGCCAGCGGGAGGTCACCCCGACGGTGGCCGCGCAGGTCTACGTGACCCGCCAGCCCATCGAGACCCCCACCGGCCGCTACCTCGGCCTGGCCCACTTCCAGCGGCTGCTGCGCGAGCCGCCGTCCGTCATGCTCGGCGGCGTCATGGACACCTCCATCGATCCGATCAGGCCCGAGTTCACCCTGAACCAGGTGACCTCCTACCTGGCCACCTACAACCTGATGGCGGTGCCCGTGGTGGACGAGGTCGGCCGCCTGGTCGGCGCCGTCACCGTGGACGACGTGCTCGACCACCTGCTCCCCGACGACTGGCGGGAACAGGACCACGGGGCGGAGGCGGACCGTGGTTGATCGGTTGGACCAGCCCAGACAGCAGGGCCTGCGCCTGCGCCCGCACTACGACCCGGAGGCCTTCGGCCGGCTGTCGGAGCAGATAGCCCGGTTCCTCGGCACCGCCAGGTTCCTGGTCTACATGACCGTCTTCGTGGCGGTTTGGGTCCTGTGGAATGTCTTCGCCCCGCAGGAGTGGCGTTTCGACCCCTACCCGTTCATCTTCCTCACGCTGATGCTCTCGCTCCAGGCGTCCTACGCCGCGCCGCTGATCCTGCTCGCCCAGAACCGGCAGGACGACCGGGACCGGATCCAGAACGAGCTCGACCGCAGCGCGGCCGAGCGGAACCAGGCCGACGTGGAGTATCTGACCCGGGAGATCGCGGCGCTGCGCATCGCTCTCGGCGAGGTGGCCACCCGCGACTACATCCGCTCGGAGCTGCAGCGCCTGCAGGAGGAGCTCCAGGAGCCGTACGCGCCCGCGGCCGCCCCCCACTCCAGGGAGGCCCGCTAGACGGGCTCGGAGCCGGGGAAGAGCTTGTTCAGCATCGCCGCGCACTGGCGCAGCTCCCCGGCGTCGAGGACGTCCAGGAACTGGGCGCGGATGCCGCGCAGGTAGGTGGGGGTGGCCTCGGCCAGCCGTACGGCTCCGCCGTCGGTGAGGACCGCGAACAGGCCCCGCGCGTCGCTGGCGCAGGCCTCGCGCTCGACCAGGCCCTCACGCTGGAGGCGGTCGATGAGCCGGGTCAGGCCGCTGCGCGACAGGAGCACCCGGTCGGCCAGGTCGTTCATCCGCAGCCGCCGCCCGGGCGACTCCGCCAGGTGCGCGAGCACGTCGTAGGAGGCCAGTGCCAGGTCGTGCTCGACCAGGAGGTCGGCCTCCAGGACCCGGGTGATGCGCACCTGGGCCCGCTGGAGCATGCGCCACAGCGCGAGCTCCCCGGAGCTGAGGATCTCTCTTGACTCGCCTGCCGTCAGGGTCACGGAGTAACCTTAGAACGTTGCACGCGCATCTACATAGCGAATTGTCCGGATCGGATGTCACAGCCGGATGCCGGAATTCCTCTCGGGGTCCCCGGGTTCATACCATGGGTCTGTGACTTCTCCGCTCCCGTCCCGGGAGCGGCCTCTCGCTGAGCCACATGGGCGTCGTGACGTATGAGCCCTGCCCAAGAACGTCTGGACGACAAATAGACAAGGAGGGACGGCATCCTCCCGTCGCCTCAGGGTGGCGGTCTGTTGCCGACATTTCGATGGCACCTACCCCGGAACTGGTGATGGCCGCTCTCGCGACCGTCAACGACCCTGAGATCCGTCGGCCGATCACCGAAATCGACATGGTCAAGAGCGTCGACATCTCCCCCGACGGGATGGTGCGCGTCGGGATCTTCCTCACCGTGTCGGGCTGTCCGCTGAAGGACACCATCACCCGTGACGTCACCTCCGCGGTCTCCAAGATCGACGGTGTGAGCGGCGTCCAGGTCGAGATGGACGTGATGAGCACCGAGCAGCGCAAGGCGCTGCAGACCAAACTGCGCGGCAACAGGGGGCCCGAGAAGGAGATCCCCTTCGCCCAGGCGGGCTCGCTGACCCGTGTCTTCGCGGTCGCCTCGGGCAAGGGCGGTGTCGGAAAGTCCTCCGTCACCGTCAACCTGGCCGCCGCGATGGCCGCCAACGGCCTCAAGGTCGGCGTCGTGGACGCCGACATCTACGGCCACAGCATCCCCCGCATGCTCGGCGTCTCCGAGCGCCCCACCAAGGTCGAGGACATGATCATGCCGCCGGTGGCGCATGACATCAAGGTGATCTCGGTCGGCATGTTCAAGCCGGAGGGCAACACCCCGGTCGTGTGGCGCGGCCCGATGCTGGACCGGGCACTGCACCAGTTCCTCGCCGACGTCTACTGGGGCGACCTCGACGTCCTGCTGATGGACCTGCCCCCGGGCACCGGCGACATCGCGATCTCGGTCGCGCAGCGGATGCCGTCGGCCGAGATCCTCGTGGTGACCACCCCGCAGCAGGCCGCCGCCGAGGTGGCCGAGCGGGCCGGGTCGATCGCCGTGCAGACCCACCAGCAGATCGCCGGCGTCATCGAGAACATGTCCTGGCTGCCCTGCCCGCACTGCGACGAGCGGATCTCCGTCTTCGGCGAGGGCGGCGGCCAGACCGTGGCCGACGCGCTCACCCGCACCCTCGGCGCCCGCGTGCCGCTCCTCGGCCAGGTGCCGATCGACATGCGGCTGCGCGAGGGCGGCGACGAGGGCAAGCCGCTGGTGCTCAGCGACCCCGACGCCCCGGCGGCCGTCGAGCTGGGCCGCATCGCCGCCGGCCTGAGCAAGAAGTCGGGCAGCCTCAAGGGCATGCAGCTCGGCATCTCCCCCACCAGGGGCCGCTGACCGCACGGCGGACAGCGAGAGGCGCCCTCCTCGGGGAGGAGGGCGCCTCTCGTCGTGTCAGGGCCGCGACCCCCGGGGCCCGGGTCAGGGCCGGGGTCAGGTCGCCTCCGAGTCGTACGGCGGGAGCTCACCGTAGCCGAGCTCACCGGCCGCCTCGGCCGCGTAGGAGTCGGCGTAGGCAGGGGCCGTGGCCACCGCGGCGGCCGCGGGGCGGTTCCAGTCGTCCTCCAGGTCACCGGTGAGGTGCTTGCGGACGAAGTTCTTCGGGTTGAGGTCGGCCGGGTCGAAGTCGGCGAACTCCGGGCCCAGCCCGGCCTGCAGGTCGCTCTTGGCGTTGTTGGCCATCTGACGGAGGTTGCGCAGCGTCTTGCCCGCCTGCGCGGCGGCCTGGGGCAGCTTCTCCGGGCCGAAGACGAGAAGGGCGATGACCACCAGCGCCACGATCTCAGGCCAGCCGAGTCCGAACACGGTGATCTCCTACCGGGACAACGCTAGGGCGGCTCCCCGGGCATACACCCGGAGAGCTTCCAGACTAATGCCCTCAAGCCCTAGCATGCACCCGCACGTCGCTGGTCAGGAGGGCTGGGGCGTGGGCTGGGCGGCCGCCGCGCCGACGATCACAGTGGCCGTCTTCTCCTGGCCACCGCGCTGGAACTTGATCGCCAGCTTCTCGCCGGGCGCCTTGTTCCGGATCAGCGCGATCAGCTCGGTGCTGTCCTGCACCACCGTGCCGTTGATCTCCAGGATGACGTCGCCGGGCTTGAGACCCGCCTTGTCGGCGGGGCCGTCCGGCTCGATCGGACGGGTGCCCTGCCTGACCTCGCTGTCGATGCGGACCCCGGCGCCCTGGTAGGTCTGGTCGATGGTGATGCCGATGCGCGACTTCTTGGCGACGCCGGTGGTGACCAGCTCCTCGGCGATGCGGCGCGCGTGGTTGACCGGGATGGCGAAGCCGAGGCCGATGCTGCCGCTCTGGCCGCCGGCCGACCTGCCGAGGGTGGCGATCGCCGAGTTGACCCCGATGACCTCGCCGTTGGCGTTGACCAGCGGACCGCCGGAGTTGCCGGGGTTGATGGCGGCGTCGGTCTGGATGGCGCTGAGCCAGGTGGTGTCGGAGCTGTTCTCCTCCCCCGCCTGGACCGGGCGGTTGAGCGAGCTGACGATGCCGGAGGTGACGGTGCCGACCAGGCCCAGCGGGGAGCCGATGGCCACCACCGGGTCGCCGACGACCACGTTGTCGGAGTTGCCGAGGCTGATCTCCGGGGCGCCGAAGGTCTCCTCGGGCTTGACCACCGCGAGGTCGGACTCGGGGTCACGGCCGATGATCCGGGCGGCGGTGGACTTGCGGTTGTTGAACTGGATCTGGATCTCGCCGCCCGGCGCGGCCGCGGCGACCACGTGGTTGTTCGTCACCACGTAGCCTCCCTTGATCAGGAAGCCGGAGCCGGTGCTCGCGCTGGTGCCGCCGTCGACGGCCAGGGAGACCACGCTGGGCAGCACCTTGGCGGCCACCCCGGCGATCGAGTCCGGGGGCCGGGAGTTGGTGCCGGTCGGCGCCTTGCCCAGGGTGAAGGAGGGGTCGCGGCCCGAGACGGAGGGCCGGGTGAGCAGGTAGGTGCCGACGCTGCCCAGCGTCGAGGCCAGCAGCGCGATCACCACGGCGAGGACGACCAGCGTGCTGGTGCGCGGCCCGCGCCGGGCGGGGACCGCCATGCCCGCGAAGGGGCCGGGAGGCGGCGCCCAGCCGGGGCCCATGCCGAACGCCTGGGAGGGCGGGGGAGGCGGGCTCCCCGGCACGGCGAAGACCGCCGTGTCCTGGCGCACCCGGCCCGACGGGTCGCCCCAGCCGCCCTGGCCGGGCTGCTCGCCCCGGTCGCCGGACCCGGGCAGCCCGGTGCCGCCCTGCTGCCCGCCCTGGCCCCACCTGCCCTGGCCCGGCTGCTCACCCAACTGGCTCCAGCCGTCGTCACGGGGCTGCCCGTCGTATGAGGGGGCCGCCTCGCCGGCGGGCAGGAAGTCCGGGCGGGAGGGCTCCGGGGCCTGGCCTCTGTCGTCGGTGAAGTCCGACGGCGTACGCCCCTCAGCACCGTGCGCCTCGTGGGTACGGCTCTCGTCGGTCATCGAATATTCACCATTCCTTGCCTCGCATGAGGCCACTCACTGGGACGCCCCGACAATCTTCCCCTGAGTGGGATACGAGAGATGTAAAGCGCGCCCTACCCGAAGGGGTTGACCCATGACAGGAGACGGTCGGCGCCTCGGCCGAGCCGTGTCCACAGGCTGGGCAGGGGCTCGTGCGGCAGCGCCGCGACGGCGGCGTCGACCATGTCGGCCGGAGCGTCCGCGAAGACGGTGTAGACATGACCCCCACTCGCCCAGATCGTCTCCTGCTCGGCTGAGTCCCGGATCCAGATCGTATGCCCGTTGCGCTGTCGAGCATGCCACCCGCGGAGCCGTTCTTCATCAAGCACCCCAGGCTGGATGAAGACCGACACGACTGACAAGCCATCCGAATATCCCAGATACAAGTATCCAGGAGAGGCGTCGTGGGCGGCGAACAGCTCAAGGCGGCCGGGCAGGACGTCGGGGAAGCGCCAGCCCCGGGCCAGCAGGGCGGGTGTCCGCCCGAGGTCGAACCCCCCGGCGGCGAGCGCGGGGGCGGCGGCCTTCCGCGCCGGCTCAAGGGTCAGGTCGACGAAGGCGCCGGCGTGGACGACCCTGCCGCGGCCGTCGAGCAGTTCCCGGCGCAGCACCGGCCCCCCGGCCTCGTCGAGCCAGTAGCGGGCGGCGACCGTGCCGTCGGCGCGCACGGCGTGGACGAGGCGGGCCGGCCGGCCGCAGACGCGCCCCTCGCCCACGGCTACGACCCGGTAGTTGCGGGCCAGCACCTCCAGCATGGTCTCGGAGGGGGTGGACATGCCGCCGGCGGGGGTGGCGGGGTCCACCCGCTGCAGCAGACCCGACGGCTGGGCGTGCACGGTCAGCCCCTCACCGGGGACGTTGCGGACCTCCAGCACCGAGGAGACCGAGCCCGAACGGCCCCAGGCGGTGACGTACTGGGTGCCGGAGTATCCGCGGGCACGGCCCGCGACGGCCGCCTCGCGCAGCAGGTGCAGGCCGGTGTCGTCGCTGTCGGACTCGTCCGGCTGGACGGCGTGCGCCGGACCGCCCATCACCAGTCCGAGCAGCATGACGGCCGCGAGGACGACGGTGACGGGCAGCCGGATCACGGAGTGGGGGAGAAGGTCGGCGTCGCCGACCCTCCGTAGGGCGCGGTGTTGCGGTGCTGGTTGGCGAACATGTCGACCGGCGGCACGACGCGCGGGCCGGGCTCGGAGCCGCCCACGACGAACAGCGTGCCGATCGCCACGGCGGCGGAGGCGACGCCCACCGCGACATAGCCCGCCCGCCTCGCCCGGCGGGGGCCTCCGGCGCGGCCCCGGGGCCGGTTGTCCGGCGGCGCGATGCTGTGCATGCTCGGGATCGGCGCGCCGCCGAACGTCCGCGAGCTCGGGAACGGCCGCTCACGCGGCGGTAACGGGCCGCCGGGCTCGGCCATCCGCAGCAACGACATCGTCAGGTCGGCGGGCATCGCGGGCCCGTCCAGGGATCGCAACCGGCTCTTCAGCGCCCGCACGGACTCGACCTCGGCCCGGCAGTCCGCGCAGAAGGTCAGATGTGACAGGGCACGGTCGCGCTCATGGTGATTGAGCTCACCGTCGACCAGTGCGGAAACACGCTCTCCAAGATGACTCATGCCCACTCCTTGCCAAGCGGCCCGTCGTGACATTCGTCATGACTGTGGTCTCTCATGCGAATCCCTCCCCGCGGGTGGCGGTCGGGGGGAACTGGTCGCCGCGGGGCGCGCGGTGCTCCAGCGCCTCGCGCAACTGCGCCCGGCCGCGGTGGATGCGGCTGCGGACCGTGCCGAGCTTCACGCCCAGCGTGGCGGCGATCTCCTCGTAGGACAGCCCCTCGATGTCACACAGGACAACGGCCGCGCGGAACTCGGGCGCGAGCGCGTCGAGTGCCGCCTGGATGTCCGGCTCCAGATGGGTGTCGTCGTACGCCTGGGCGGGGGACGGCTCGCGCCCGCGCAGCCGCTCGGCGGCGTCGTCGGCGAGCCCCTCGAACCTGATGCGCTGCTTGCGCCGCGCCATGTCGAGGAACAGGTTGGTGGTGATGCGGTGCAGCCAGCCCTCGAAAGTGCCGGGCGTGTAGTTCGACAGGGACCTGAAGACCCGGACGAACACCTCCTGGGTGAGGTCCTCGGCGTCGTGCACGTTGCCGGTCAGCCGATAGGCCAGCCGATATACGCGCGCCGAGTGATTCCTGACCACCTCCTCCCAGGTGGGAGGCGTCCAGTCAGACATGGGAGCATCCGTCTGGTGGTCGGAATCCTCCACCAGCACTCCTCTCTCCGGGACCACCGCTATCGCCATAGTGCCTGGTTTCGTCCCTTCGTGCGCACTCACTACCTTCAGGACCGGCAAAGGCCGCTTAAACCGTGCAACGCACCGGGCGTGACATGAGTTCCCGATCGGGCCTGCCTCCCTTAGGCTGCGACCCAGTGCCTATATGACTGTGTACGGAGAAAGCGGGAGGAGAGGCCGATGGCAGAGACGCCGACAAGTCCGTTGGAGGCCACTCTGGCCTATGCCGAAGAGTTCCACACGGAGGATGAGATCCTGCTCACCGCGCGTCAGCGCGGCGCGGAGGTGGGAGCGCCCCCGATCCTGCCCGGCGGCGGCGCCGCCCTCTGCTTCCTCGCCACCGCCGTCAACGCCCGCGCGGTCGTGGAGATCGGCACCGGCTGCGGCGTGTCCGGCCTGTGGCTGCTCCGTGGCATGCGCCAGGACGGCACGCTCACCAGCGTGGACGTGGAGCCGGAGCACCAGCGCCTGGCCCGGCAGAGCTTCGCCCAGGCGGGTTTCTCCGGCGGCCGGATCAGGCTGATCACCGGCCGTGCCCTGGACGTCCTGCCCCGCCTGTCCGACGGCGGCTACGACCTGGTCTTCTGTGACGCCGCCAAGCAGGAGTACGGCGACTACCTGGCCGAGGCCGTCCGCCTGCTGCGCCCCGGCGGCGTCGTGGTCTTCGACGGCACCCTGTGGCGCGACAGGGTCGCCGACCCCGCCCGGCGCGACCCGGACACCGTCGCCGTGCGGGAGCTGGGCAAGCTGGTCCGGGCCGACGAACGGCTCCGCCCGCTGATGATCCCCCTCGGCGACGGCATCCTGGCCGCCGTCAAACTCACCGACTAGAGAGCCACTCCAGCAGCAGGCGCACGCCGTAGCCGGTGGCGCCCTTGCTGAAGACGCCCTCGTCCGCGCCGCTGCGGCCGACCCCGGCGATGTCCAGGTGCGCCCACGGCCGCTTGCCGGTGAACTCGCGCAGGAACAGCGCCGCGGTGATGGAGCCCGCGCCGTAGGACGATCCGACCTCGATGTTGGCCAGGTCGGCCACGCTGGAGTCGAGGGCGGGGACGTAGTCGTCGATCAGCGGCATCCGCCAGAGCCGCTCGCCGGTGCTCTCGCCCGCCGCGGTCAGCTCGGCGGCCAGATCGTCGTCGGAGGCGAAGACGGCGCCGAGGTCCTTGCCGAGGGCGATGGCGATCGCCCCGGTCAGCGTGGCGATGTCCACCATGACGTCCGGGTCGAGCTCGGCGTCGGCGTAGGCCAGCGCGTCGGCCATCACCAGGCGGCCCTCGGCGTCGGTGTTGAGCACCTCGACGGTCCGCCCGCCGTACTGGGTGATCACGTCCGAGGGGCGCTGGGCCGCGCCGGAGAAGGAGTTCTCGGCGGCGGCGATCAGGCCGGTGACCCTGACCCGCACGCCGAGGGAGGCCAGCGCGCCCAGGACCGCGATCACGACCGCGCCGCCGGCCATGTCGGTCTTCATGAACTTCATGCCCTCGGTCGGCTTGAGCGACAGGCCGCCGGTGTCGTAGGTGATGCCCTTGCCGACCAGGACCACGTGCCCGGTCGCGTCCTCGGGCTCGTAGGAGAGCTGGATCAGGCGGGGCGGACTCACCGAGCCCTGGCCGACGGCGACGATGCCGCCGAACCCGCCGGAGCGCAGCTCCTGCTCGTCCCACACCTTCGCGGTGACGCCCTGCTCGAGGGCGCGCTCGGCGAGCCAGGCGGGGGTCTTCACCGAGGAGGGCATGTTGGCCAGGTCCCTGGCGAGCGCGACGGCCCTGGCGACCACCTCGCCCCTGGCGATCTCGGCCTCGGCTCCGTCGCCGACGAACTCGACCAGCGCCACCGGCGTGGACTTCGCCTCGCCGATCCGGAAGGTGTAGGTGGCCAGCAGCGCGCCCTCCACGAACGCGGCCACCGGCCCCTCCGGCAGCACGACCCTGATCGCGTCCTTGCCCCTGCCCCGCCTGGCCACCGCCGCGCCGGCCTTGCGCAGCGCGGCGGCCGAGCCGTCCCCCACCCCGTAGAGCAGCACCCGGCCGACGGCGTCGCCGTTGGCGACGGGGACGTCGACGATCTCCCCGGCCTCGCCCTTGGCCTCGTAGTGGGCCAGCAGCGCGGCGGCGGGCAGCGGTAGCTCCACCTCGGGCGCGAGGTCGGCCCCGAAGGGGACCGCGAGCAGCCGGGCGTCCCCGGCGGCGGGGCTCTGGGCGCCCCCGCCCTCCCGGGAGACCGCTCCGGCGGACAGACCCTGCCCGTAAGGAGTACGGGGCAGTAGTGAATAGGGCGATATGGGCATGCGAACTCCAGTCATCATCCGGGGAGAACACCGCGGCCCTGGCGCGAGCCGCCGTTGGGCGGTCCGACGGCCAGGGCCGTGTTCATCGGTCGCGGTCGCGTGGGCCGTAGCGGCTGTCGCGCGCTCCAAGCAAGATCGAAAAGACCCGGCCACACCGCTTGAATCTCAGATCGGGATCAGACGACGACCTTCTTCAATTCCTCACCAAGGGCACTGGCTTCGTCTGCCGAGAGTTCGACGACGAGCCGGCCGCCACCCTCCAGAGGGACCCGCATGACGATTCCCCTGCCTTCTTTGACGACCTCCAGCGGACCATCACCGGTCCTCGGCTTCATAGCCGCCATGCGTGTATCCCTTCCTGCTTCGGGCTCCGGATCTCCGACTGACCCGAGGGTGGCCGACGCATTCACGTCTTCTGTGATGTCCTATTATCCCGTCTCCGCGCTGGGAATGGGAACGATCAGCCCCAGCATCGACTCATCGGGCAATCAAGACCGTTGTCCGAGACCCTTCAGACGACCAAACTTGTCCTCGTGAACGCCCGCGCCGCTCTGTTCGATCTGTACGGGGACCATCTGCGGTCCCGGGGCGGTCGCGCGTCCGTAGCCGCTCTCGTCCGGCTGCTCGCACCTCTGGATATCGCCGCTCCCGCCGTCCGCACCGCCGTCTCGCGGATGGTGCGGCAGGGCTGGCTGGTCCCCGCCCGCCTGCCCCAGGGCCCCGGCTACGAGGTCACTCCCAGGTGCGTGCGCCGTCTCGACGAGACGGCGCTGAGAATTTACCGAGTTGGGACGATCACCTGGACGGGCCGGTGGCACGTGCTCGTGGTCGAGCCGGTGCGCGAGCGGCCCCGGCGCGACCGGCTCAAGGCCGACCTCGCCTTCCTCGGATACGCCCCGCTGTCGGAGACGACCTGGATAGGCCCGCGTCCCTCCCCCGAGCTCGGCCCGCTCCTGGCCGCCGAGGACGTCCGCGCCGACCGGTTCGACGCGGTGCTCGACGGCGACCCCAGGGCGCTGGTCGCCCGGACGTGGGACCTCGACGGCATCGGCGCGGCCTACGAGAAGTGGCTGGCCCAGGCGGTCGACCTGATCGACGCGCTGCCCCGCGACGCCGCCGACGACCAGGTGTTCGCCACCCGCAGCAGGCTGCTGCACGGCTGGCGCAACTTCCTGTTCCGCGACCCCGGGCTCCCCGCCGACCTCCTGCCGTCGGACTGGCCCGGTGAGAAGGCCAGAGCATACTTCGAGCAGGAGGCGGCCAGGCTGCTCCCCCGCGCCGCCGCGTTCGTCGACCGCCATCTCACCGATCCGTAGAAGGAGCCTTCCGTTGAACGACGTTCTCTACTCCGTCGACGACGCCGTCGCCACCATCACCATCGACCGGCCGGAGGCGATGAACTCGCTGACCGAACGGGCGAAGGCCGGCCTCCTCGAGGCGCTGACCATGGCCTCGCAGGCCTACAGCGTGCGGGCGGTGGTGCTGACGGGGGCGGGCCGGGCCTTCTGCGCGGGCCAGGACCTGAACGAGCACGCCGCCAACCTGGAGGCGGGCCGCGGCCTGAACGACACCGTGCGCACGCGCTACAACCCGATCATCCGCACCATCACCGAGATGGGCAAGCCGGTCGTCGCGGCGGTGAACGGCGTCGCCGCGGGCGCGGGCGC
The DNA here is from genome assembly GCF_055586905.1 of Streptosporangium sp. NPDC048886. Lineage (NCBI taxonomy): Bacteria > Bacillati > Actinomycetota > Actinomycetes > Streptosporangiales > Streptosporangiaceae > Streptosporangium > Streptosporangium sp. NPDC048886. The sequence continues at coordinate 80,887 of NZ_JBVJHH010000029.1, read as the reverse complement.
CTCCCTGGCCTTCGCCTGCGACCTGCGGATCGCCGCCGACAGGGCGAAGTTCGCGATGGCCTTCACCGCCATCGGCCTGGCCCCCGACTCCGGCGCCTCCTGGACGCTGCAGCGCCTGGTCGGCCCGGCCCGCGCGGCCGAGCTCCTGCTGCTCGGCGAGCCCTTCGACGCGGCCCGCGCGCTGGAGCTCGGGGTCGTCTCCAAGGTCGTCCCCGCCGACGAGCTGGCCGCCGCGGCCCGCGCGCTGGCCGTACGGCTGGCGCAGGGCCCGACGAGCGCCTACGCGGCCACCAAGCGGGCTCTGGAGTATGCCGCCAGCAGCTCCCTGGCCGACGCCCTGGCCATGGAGGCCGACCTCCAGGACGCCTGTGCCAAGACCGGCGACCATCTGGCGGCCACCCGCGCCTTCCTCAACAAGGAGCGTCCCGTCTTCGAGGGCCGCTAGGTCCTGCCCGCCGCCGCCGGCGCCGTCCGGCGCCGCCGCGCGGGCGACGGGTCACCGGCCCTGGGCCCGCCGGGCGTCACCGGCAGGAGTCGCGCACCCAGCAGTCGGCCAGATGGTCGTTGACCAGCCCGATGGCCTGCATCAGCGCGTAGGCGGTGGTGGGGCCGACGAACCGGAAGCCACGGGACTTGAGCTCCTTGGCGAGCGCCTTGGAGCCGGGGGTCTGGGCCGGCACGTCCGCCAGGGTCTTCGGCATGGTGGAGTCGGGGTCGGCGTGGCGCCAGACGAGGTCGGACAGGTCGACGTCCAGGGCGGCGCGCGCGTTGGCGACCGTGGCCTCGATCTTGGCCCGGTTGCGGACGATCCCGGTGTCGGCCAGCAGGCGGTCGACGTCGGAGTCGCCGAAGGCCGCCACGGCCGGGATCGAGAACCCGGCGAAGGCGGCCCGGAAGTTCTCCCGCTTGCGCAGGATCGTGATCCACGACAGGCCGGACTGGAACGCCTCCAGGGTGAGCCGCTCGAACACGCGGTCGTCGCCCTCGACCCTGCGGCCCCACTCCTCGTCGTGGTAGGCGATGTATTCGGGGGCCGAGCTCACCCAGCCGCAGCGGACGGGCTGCGCGGGCCCGGTCATCGCGCCTCCTCCGAGTCCGGCACGCCCGGCCGGTCGCGCTCCCAGCCGTCATCCGGGCGGTGCTCCCAGCCGCCTCCCCGGTCGCCGCCGTGGCCCACCTCGCCGTCGCGGCCGACCTCACCGTCAAGATCGACGGCGTCGCGGACACGGTCGGCGGCGTCACGGTCGTGGTCGGCGGCGGCGTCGCGGACACGGTCGGCTGCGTCGCGGTCGTGGTCGGCGGCGGCGTCACGGTCGGCGAGGGACTCCGGCAGCGCCTCGGACAGCTCGGGCAGCTCCATGGGCCCCTCGGGCTCGTGGTTGGTGCGCGGGCCGTCCGGCGGGCCGGCGTGGATCTCCCTGCGGGCCTGGAGCCGGAAGGCCAGCAGCTCCGACACCCGCTGCTCCAGGACCGCGATCCTGGTGTCGCGCTCGCCCAGCGCGTTCACGACCCGGTTCAGCGTCTCGTCCACGCTCTGCGTGTGATAGCCGACGAGGCTCACCGGCAGTTGCAGACTCAAGAGATCGACGGCGCCGAGCTGACCGGCGCCGGGCAGGTCGAGCGGAGGGACGTCGGGGGCGAACTCGCTCAGTTCGCCGCCCCGCCCCGTGGCGACCACCACCACACCCGCGAGAATGGCTACGGCGGCGAGAGCGAGTATGACCAGCACATACGAATCGTGCCACAACTCCCCTGATCTAGGATCGCGCCATGACAGCTCTCACGGTAATCGGCCCCGACGACCCGGGCGGACCGGACTGGGCCGAGGCCCACTCGATCGCCGAGATCGAGGAGCTCGTCCGGGCCGGGCGGACCGTCGCCGTCACGCCCGCCGCGCTGGCCGGAGACGACCAGGAGGCCGCGGAGCTCGCCGCGGCCTCGATCTGTGCCTGGGCCGGCGCCCGGGTCTTCCGCACCGCCCGCCCCGACCAGGTGCGGCTGGCGGTCGAGATGACCGAGTCCCTCGCCGGGCGGCGTCCGCCCGCGCTAACCCGCCGTGGCCTCGCCTAGCTCCTCGGCGCTCGGCACCAGGCGCGTGGTCCTCTTCTCCAGGTGCTGGAACGCCTCCTCGACCGTGGTGGTCCAGGAGATCGCGTCGAAGACGTTCGGCCGGGTGAAGCCCTCCTCGTGCATCCGCTCGACCAGGGTCCTCAGCGGCGCGTAGACGCCCCACGGGTCCAGCAGCACCAGCGGCTTGTCGTGCAGGCCGATCGTCCGCGCCGTCCAGATCTCGAACAGCTCCTCGAGCGTCCCGATGCCGCCGGGCAGCACCAGGAAGGCGTCGGAGCGGGCGTCCATGACGCCCTTGCGCTCACGCATGTCGGTGGTGACGACCAGCTCGTCGGAGTCTTCGTCGGCGACCTCGATATCCACCAGGGCCTGGGGGATCACCCCGACGGTCCGGCCTCCGCCCGCGCGTGTCGCCCGGGCCACCGCGCCCATGCAGGAGACCTTGGCACCGCCGCTCACCAGCGTGTGCCCGCGGCCGGCCAGCTCGGTGCCGACCTCCTCGGCCAGGGTCAGATACTTCTGGTCGATCTTCTGACTCGATGCCAGGAATACACATATGAACACAGGCAAACCCTATTGCGCGTCGCCGACCGTGTTCCGGGCCGCCCGCTGCTCCTCCCTGAGCCGCTCGACCCTGTTCCGGTCGGCGTCGGCGATGATCCGCACGGCCTCGTCCACGTCGTCGGTGAGGTGGACGAGGTCCAGGTCCGCCGGGGAGATCTTGCCGCTGGACACGAGGGTGTCCTTGATCCAGCCGATCAGCCCTCCCCAGAACTCCGTGCCCATCAGCACCACGGGGAAGGAGGTGACCTTGCGCGTCTGGACCAGCGTCAGCGCCTCGAACAGCTCGTCCATCGTGCCGAAACCGCCCGGCAGCGCGATGAAGCCGCAGGCGTACTTCACGAACATGGTCTTGCGGACGAAGAAGTAGCGGAACTCGATGCCGAGGTCCACGTACTCGTTCAGGTTCTGCTCGAAGGGGAGCTCGATGCCCAGGCCGACGGAGACCCCGCCCGCCTCCCTGGCCCCCCTGTTGGCCGCCTCCATGCAGCCGGGCCCGCCGCCGGTGATCACGGCGTAGCCCGCCTCGGAGAGTTTCCGGCCGATCTGGACGCCCAGCCCGTACTCGGGGGTGCCCTCGGGGGTCCGGGCGGACCCGAAGACGGTCACCGCCTGAGGCAGCTCGGCGAGCTGGCCGAAGCCCTCCACGAACTCCGCCTGGATGCGCATCACCCGCCACGGGTCCATGTGCAGCCAGTCGGCGGGCCCCCGGCGGTCGAGAAGCCGCTGGTCATGAGTGGATTCGGAGACGAGGTCGCCGCGGACCACGGCGCCTCCCTGACGGCGTTCCGGACGTGTCTTCTTCATGCCGGTCACCGTAGCGCCGACTTCGGAAAAATCTTGGAAAATCTCCGGGAAAACACGGAACCGGATTTCGCGGAGCCTGCGTCTAACTGCCGAGGGTGCTGCTCGGGACTGAAAGTGGCTTTCCCCGCCAAATGGCCGGCGAGGAAAGCCACTTTCATTTGTGTCCGGGCCAGGCGGCCGGTGCGCCCAGGTCAGACGGTCGGCCGCGGCGGGTTCAGCCCAGCCAGTCGAGCATTCTGCGCTCACAATCGGCGATCTTCTTCAGTGAGACGTACTCCCCGCGCTGATGCGCCAGATTCGGGTCGCCGGGACCGTAGTTCACCGCGGGGACTCCAAGGCTGGAGAACAGCGACACGTCGGTCCAGCCGAGTTTGGCCCTCGGGGCGCCGCCGACGGCCTCCAGGAAGGCCGCCGCCACCGGATGGGTCAGGCCGGGCCGCGCGGCCGCGGCCCCGTCGGTGAAGCGGACCTCGAAGCCGTCGAACACCTCGCTCACGTGCGCCTGGGCGGCCTCCAGCGACAGGTCGGGGGCGAAGCGGTAGTTGACGGTCACCACGCACTCGTCGGGGATCACGTTGCCCGCCACGCCGCCGCCGATCGCCACCGCGTTCAGGCCCTCGTGGTATTCCAGCCCGTCCACCACCGGCAGCCTGGCCTGGTAGGCGTTCAGGATCGCGAGCACCGGCTCGGCCGCGTGGACGGCGTTGACCCCGAGCCAGGACCTGGCGCTGTGAGCTCGCCTGCCGCGGGTGGTGATCTGGGCCCGGAGCGTGCCCTGGCAGCCGCCCTCGATCACACCGTCGGTGGGCTCCATGAGCACCGCGAAGTCACCGGCGAGCCAGTCCGGGTGCCTGCGGCTGAGCCGGAGCAGGCCGTTGCGCTCGGCCTCGATCTCCTCGCAGTCGTAGAAGACGTAGGTCACGTCCCTGCTCGGCGTCCGGAGCGCCGCCGCCAGCTTCAGCGCGACCGCGACGCCGGCCTTCATGTCCGAGGTGCCGCAGCCGTACAGCAGGTCGCCCTCGACCCGGCTGGGCAGGTTGTCGGCGACCGGGACGGTGTCGATGTGCCCGGCGATCACCACCCGCTCGCCGCGGCCCAGCTCGGTGCGGGCGACGATCGCCTCGCCGTCGCGGTGCACGCTCAGGTGCGGGAGAGACCGCAGTGCCTGCTCGACCGCGTCCGCCAGGGCCTTCTCGCCGCCGCTGACCGACTCGACGTCCACGATCAGCGCGGTGAGCGCTCCGACGTCCTGTGTGAGATCCAGACGCGTACTCATGCTCGCGACCCTATCCCCGCCCGTGGGTTACCGGAGGGGGTGGTGCGCATCGGCGAGCTGGCCGCGCCGGCCGGAGTCACGCCCACGACGGTCCGTCCCCGGCGCGGCGCAGGGTCGTCGAGCTCCTCGCGGGCTGACGCCTCACACGTTGACGCCGTGCTCGCGGAGGATCTCGTCGAGCTCCGCCCTATCGCGCCGCCCCTCACGCAGGCGCTTGAGCACCAGCACGCAGGGCAGCCCGAAGGTGCCGCCGGGGAACTCCCCGGCGCGGGTGCCGCCGACCGCCACGCACCAGTCGGGGATGCGGCCCCGGTCCAGCTCCTCGCCCGTCCGCACGTCGATGACCGGCATCGAGGCGGACAGGATCGTGCCGGCGCCGACCACGGCGCCCCTGCCCACCCGGGCCCCTTCGACGATCATCGCGCGGCTCCCGACCAGCGCGCCGTCCTCGACGACCGCCGGGGCCGCGCTCGGGGGCTCCGGCGCCCCGCCGACGCCCGCCCCGCCGGACAGGTGGACGTTCTCGCCGATCTGCGCGCACGAGCCGACCGCGGCCCAGGTGTCCACCACGGTCCCGGCGCCCACGTGGGCGCCGATGTCGACGAAGGAGGGCATCAGCACGGCGCCGGGCGCGATGTAGGCGCCCCAGCGGGCGATCGCCCCCGGCACCACGCGGACACCGTCGAAGGAGGTCTTCAGCGGGACGCGGTCATGGTGGTGGAAGTCGCCCACCTGGGACCGGGACATGCCGAGCACGAGGGAGGCCAGCAGGACGGCGCGCCTGGCCCGCTCGTCCACGACCACCTCACCGGCGGGGGAGACGGCGGCGGCCCTGGCCCTGCCGGTGTCGATCATGTCGACGGCGGCGACGACGACGCTCCGCGCCTCGGCGTCGCCGGGGCCCAGCTCGGCCCGGCGCTCCCACAGCTCGTCGACAGCCGCCGGCAGCGGGCTGCAATGGGTCTGGATCGTGACTCCTCCGCTCCCACGCGAAAGCGGCTTCTCGCCAGGCCGGACGGGCATCGCGGCGGACAGGCCCGGCCCGCGGAACCTGTGGAACGATAACAGAGGGCGACCGTCCGGCTTCGAGATTATGCCGAGAATCTCCGGCGGTTCTTCTCCTGCCCGGGACCGGTAGGTTCTTCAGGATGCAACGGCGCTTCTCCAAAGGGGTCATCACGATCTTCGTGATCGTCACCGTGCTCGCGGCGGCCATCACCGTGGGCCTGTTCACCCTGCTGAACCGGGTCACCACGTTCACCGCGCAGCAGGAAGGTTGCACGATCACCACCCCGGCGGGCTCCATCGAGCTGGAGATCGAGCAGGCGCAGGTGGCCTCGGCCATCGCGGCGGTGGCCGCCCGCCGGAAGCTGCCCGAGCGGGCCGTGGTGATCGCCTACGCCACCGGCATCCAGGAGTCCAAGCTGCTCAACCTGCCCTTCGGCGACCGCGACTCGGTCGGGGTGTTCCAGCAGCGGCCCTCGCAGGGCTGGGGCAAGCCCAGTCAGCTGATCGACCCGGTCTACGCCGCGGGGAAGTTCTTCTCCGCCCTGGTGAAGGTCAAGCACTATCGGAAGCTGCCGCTGCACGAGGCGGCCCAGGAGGTGCAGCGCTCGGCCGACGGGTCGGCCTACGCCCAGCACGAGGGCGAGGCGAAGATCCTGGCGGCGGCGTTCACGGGGCGGGTGCCCAAGGCCGTGCGCTGCTGGTTCCCGTCCCCCACCGCGAAGACGCCCCTCCCCGGCGCCGCGGCGGCCAGGCAGGAGCTCGCCCGCGCGCTCGGCTCCGGCACCACGCTCAACGCCACCTCGCAGAAGCACGGCTGGCTGATGTCCACCTGGTCGGTCACCCACGCCCGGGAGTTCGGGCTGAGCCGGGTCCGCTACAACGGCCAGGTCTGGTCGGCGACGGAGGACGACGGCGGGTGGAAGGCCGACGCGGGCGCCCCGGCGGGCCGGGTCGAGATCTCCTAGCCCTTCTTCTCGATCTTGATGGAGCCCGGCGGGAGCGGCTGGGCGTAGGAGGAGCTCCAGGGCTGGCCCTGGAGCCGCTCGAAGGAGAGCAGGCGGCCGTCGGAGGCCCGGTAGTCGGCGAAGTCGAGCAGGCCCCGCTCGGGCATCGAGGTGACGCCCTCCCCGCGGAAGGCCGCCGTCCCGCGGTCCACCGGGAAGAACTCGACCCCCTCGACGCTCAGCGTGGTCTTGGCCGGGATCATGCCCTGGGTGGGCACCGGCGTCCACAGCAGCACCTCGAGGTGGGGCGGGTCGTCCGGCTTCAGGCCGGGACGGGTCTCGACCGACAGCCACTGGTAGCGGCGGGTGCCGTCGTCGAGCAGGTATTCCGTCCACTGGTTGCCCTGCCACGACAGGTACATGGCGCCCAGGACGCGGGTCCGCGCGCCCTGGCAGTCGATCGTGTCGCCCACCTTGATCGTACGAGGATCGGGGTAGTCGATGCCGACATGGCCCATGCTCGGCTGGGGCGGCGGCTGCGCGTCCTCGGCCGGTTGGAGGGGGGTAGCGCCGGGCGGCTCGGTCTTGCGCGGTTTCCTGTCCTGGCGCGTGGTCGCGAAGAACGCGCCGAGCAACAGGACAAGCGTCACTGCGCTCAGTCCGAGTATCGCGGCGACCTCAGGGGTCATGCCGCGGGATCCTACTGGAGGCGGCGGACCGCCGCACTGATGCGTTCGTCACTCGCGGTCACGGCGATCCGGATATGCGACCCACCGGCTTCTCCGTAGAAATCACCCGGTGCCACCAGAATCCCCTTGTCGGCCAGCGCCTGCACCTGCTTCCAGCAGTCCGTGCCGTTGGAGGCCCACAGGTAGAGGCCCGCGGTGGAGTGCTCGATCTCCCAGCCGGCCGCCTCCAGGGCGGGGCGCAGCGCCGCCCGGCGGGCGGCGTAACGGGCACGCTGCTCCTCGGCGTGCTCGTCGTCGTCCAGGGCGACGGCCATCGCCGCCTGGACCGGCGCCGGCATGAGCATGCCCGCGTGCTTGCGGACCTCCAGCAGCCGCCGGATCAGCGCCGGGTCACCCGCGACGAACCCGGCGCGGTAGCCCGCCAGGTTGGAGCGCTTGGACAGCGAGTGCACCGCGAGCAGGCCCTCGTGCGAGCCGCCGCACACGTCCGGGTGCAGGATCGAGATCGGCCGCTCCTCCCAGCCCAGCTCGATGTAGCACTCGTCGGAGGCCACGACCGCGCCCCGCTCGCGCGCCCACGAGACGATCTTGCGCAGGTGCTCGGCGGGCAGGACCTTGCCGGTCGGGTTGGACGGCGAGTTCACCCAGACCAGCGGCACCCGCTCGGGCCCGAGCGCCAGCAGCCCGTCGGTGGCGTACGGCTGGGCGCCCGCGAGACGGGCCCCCACGTCATAGGTGGGGTAGGCCAGCTCGGGGAAGATCACGCGCTGGCCGGGGCCGATGCCGAGCAGCGTCGGCAGCCAGGCCACGAGCTCCTTGGAGCCGATCAGGGGCAGCACGTCCGCCTGGTCGAGGCTCACCCCGTGCCGGCGGCGCAGCCAGCCCGCCGCGGCGGAGCGGAGCCGCTCGGTGCCGTAGGTCAGCGGGTAGCCGGGACTGTCGGCGGCCTCCGCCAGCGCCTGCCGCACGACGGCCGGGACCGGGTCGACGGGGGTGCCGACCGAGAGGTCGACGATCCCGTCGGGATGCGACTGCGCCAGCTCCTTGAGCGGCGTGAGTCGGTCCCATGGGAAATCCGGCAGGCCGATCACAGCTCTCCCCGATAGGCAGGTCCCCCGCCCCGGCCGGGAGGGGGAAGACGTCTTGTCAGCGGACTCCGGCCGGGCGGGGCGGCTCAGTGCGCGCCGCCCCGCCCGGCCGGGCTCCTAGTGGCTCTCGGCCTGCGGGGGCAGGGCCGCGACGACCGGGTGGTCCTTCTGGATCTTGCCGACCTTGGAGGCGCCGCCGGGCGATCCCAGGTCCTCGAAGAAGTCCACGTTGGCCTTGTAGAAGTCCTTCCACTGCTCGGGAAGGTCGTCTTCGTAGAAGATCGCTTCAACGGGGCAGACGGGTTCGCACGCACCGCAGTCCACGCACTCGTCGGGGTGGATGTAGAGCATGCGCTCGCCCTCGTAGATGCAATCGACGGGGCACTCCTCGATGCACGCCTTGTCCAGGACGTCCACGCAAGGCTGCGCGATGACGTAGGTCACCTCGGGCTCCTTCTTTTTTACGCACCTAGGCACGACTTCGACCGCGGGTTGCTACGCCCTAGTATTGCCGTGCCCGCCAAATGTCCGAAACGGGAGGGGGCAAAAGACGGTGAACCCAGGCCTCGGCGCTCGCCTAAATATCACCATAACCCCTTCTGACGTGGGCAAAAGAGTAACCACACGGCGGCGGGTTCCAGAAGGGTTTCGCGACGCGGTGGGCCGACTCGAATTCTGGCGGGACGGCGTGCTCGGGGTGCGCAAGCGCGACGGCAGCCTGGTCGAGATCCCCCAGGACACCCTCGCGGCGGCGAAGGTCGTCCCGGGCTGAGCCCGATCGCGCAGGTCACGGCCCGGCCGGTGGGGACGGCGGCCCGCTCCGTCCGGGTGTAAGCCGTTCACCAAGAAAGGCCGCGCCTCCTCGACCCGCCCCGCCTTCACCAAGAGTATTCGACATGTGACCGTACGCATCAGCGCCGCAGCCGTGATTCTCACCGCCACGATCGCCGGGTGTGGCGCCCCGGCCACCGAGAGCAGCCCGCTTCCGCCGGCCAAGCCCCGGGCCGCCTCCCTGCAGGAGGGGTTCTCGACCATGGACCACCTCGTCGAGACGGCCCGCCAGGAGGGCTCGCTCACCGTGATCGGGCTGCCGCGCGACTGGGTGAACTACGGAGAGATCATCGACGCCTTCTCCGAGGAGTACGGGATCAAGGTCGACCAGCTGGAACCGGGGGCGAGCAGCCGGCAGGAGATCGAGTCCGCGGCCCGGCTCAAGCCCGACGTCTTCGACCTGAGCCTGGAGGTCGCGGTGGCCAACGCCGCCGCCTTCGCCCCGTACAAGGTCCAGAACTGGCAGGACGTCCCCGACGAGCTCAAGGACCCGGCCGGGCGGTGGTACGCCGGCTACGGGGGCTACATGTCCATCGGTTACGACCCGGGCAAGGTCGCGGCCCCCACCTCCTACGGCGACCTGCTCAAGCCCGGCTACAGCGTCTCGCTGTCCGGCGACCCGCGGCAGGCCGCCTCGGCCTTCAACGGGGTGATGGCGGCCTCGCTCAGCAACGGCAGGGCCAAGGTGGAGCGGGGGGTGGAGTTCTTCCACCACCTGAAGCGGGCCGGCAACCTCGCGGCCTCGGAGCAGGCGGCCTCGGTCGTCCTCGACTGGGACTACCGCAACGCCGAGCGGGCGGGCTGGAAGGTCGCGATCCCGGGCGACGCCGCGCTCAGCGCGTACTACGTCCAGGCCATCAGCAAGAACGCCCCGCACCCGGCCGCCGCGCGGCTGTGGCAGGAGTTCCTCTTCTCCGACAGGGGCCAGAACCTCTTCCTCAAGGGCTACGCCCGGCCGGCCCGGATGGAGGCCCTCCGGATGCGGGGCGCGCTGGACGGGGATCTCGCCGCCAGGCTGCCCGCCACGAACGCCCGGCCGGTGATGCTGACCATTCCGGAGACCGACGCCGCCAAGGCATACCTCCAGCGTGCGTGGGGTGGGAAGGTCGGATAACCCTGAGGCTGCCGAGACTGATATGTCGCGACATCCCGGAGGCTCTAAAGTGTCTGGAGAGCACCGATAAGAGGCCGTGGCGTCTCAGAATGTGAGCTGATCGTCATGCGATACGACGCCCCGGGCCTGACGAGGTGGAACGCTCGCTCCTACGACAGCGGCTTCGGATACGTCTCGGCGCACGGCGCCCCCCTGGTCGACCTGCTCGACCCCCAACCCGGGGAGCGCATCGTGGATCTCGGCTGCGGCACCGGGGTGCTGACCGCCGAGATCACCTCCCGGGGGGCCCGCGTCCTGGGGATCGACGGATCCCCGGCGATGATCGAGAAGGCCCTGGCGCAGTATCCGGGGCTGGACTTCATCGTCGGCGACGGCAGTGACTTCACGGTCGCCCAGCCGTACGACGCGGTCTTCTCCAACGCGGCCCTGCACTGGATGGGGCGTGAGCCGGACGCGGTGATATCCAGCGTGCGCGAGGCGCTGACCCCCGGCGGGCGGTTCGTGGCCGAGATGGGCGGCGCGGGCAACTGCGCCGCGCTGACGGCCGCGCTGTCCACCGCGTGGCGGGAGCACGGGCTGCGCGAGCCCGACCTCCCCTGGTACTTCCCCACTCCGGCCGAGTACGCCACGCGGCTGGAGAAGGGCGGGTTCGTCGTCCGGCTGCTGGAGTACTTCGACCGGCCGACCCCGCTTGACGAATGCCCCAACGGGGCGGCGGACTGGGTGCGGATGTTCGCCGGCTCGCTGCTCCACGGAGTGCCCGTGGAGCTGGCCGAATCACTGCTGCGCCGGGTGAACGAACTGGCCGCGCCCGCGCTGCGCCGGGAGACCGGGTGGATGGCCGACTACGTGCGGCTCCGGTTCGCGGCCGTACGCCGCTGACCGGACCCGATGCGCCGGGGCGATTTGCCAGACTATGGTCTGTTCCATGAGTCTCGTTCCCCGGCGACGTGGAGTGACTCGGGCGGCTTGAGGGGCTGGTGAAGGGAACGGATGAACTTCTGTCTGAGTGACCTCGTGCCGCCGCTGCGCTGGAGCGACGCGGCCACGATCCCACTCCTGCGTGACCGGCCCGGTCTCCCGGACGCCTGGTGGCGCAGCCTGCCGATGGCCCGGGTGCTCGCCGTGCTGGAGCCGGAGGAGCTGGCCGAGATCCTCGCCCGGATCGCCCTGGAGCACTGGCCGGCCGCCGCCGTGGGCGACGTGCTGCCCGCCCTGTACGTCCTGGACCCCGACGAGGCCGACGAGCCCTGTACGGCGATCGCCCTCGACCGGGCCGGCTCCTGGGCCGGCCTGCTCTCCCTCACCGGGCACGAGCTGCGCGACCAGCCCTTCATCCAGCCCTATCCCGTGCTGAACGTCCTGTTCGCCGCGGTCTTCCACCGCGTGGCCCACCCCGGCGGCGCCGCGGCGGTGCCCGCGGCCGGGCGCGGCGCCGAGCACCAGGGGGCCGCCGCCGCGGCCCCGGCCGGAGCCGCGGCCCTCGCCGCCGACCCGGAGCCCGCGACCGCTCCGGAGCCGGATCCCGCCGCCGAGCCGGAGCCGGCGGCAGCGGCGGCCGGCCGGGAGCCCGCGGCCGGGGCGGAGCCGGCAGCGGACCAGGAGCCGGAGCGCGGGCCCGGACCGGACGCCGGAGCCGTGCCGGACGCCGGGGACGCCCCCGCGCCGCACGCCGCCGTGCCGGCCGCCCGGGCCGCGCTGGAGTCCGAGGACGTCCACGGCCCGGACGCCGGCCAGGAACCGGTCGCGGCGTCCGCCGGGGCCGGCCGGGAGGCCCGGCGGCCCGCGGAGAGCGTCCACGCGCTGGTGGACGGCGCCTTCGCCAACCTGGAGGACAAGAGCTGGGCCATCGCGCAGAACAGGCTGTTCAGCGACGAACCGGCGACGGTGGAGGCGCTGGCCAAGCTCTTCGCGGTGCAGCCCGAGGTGATCCGCGAGCTGGAGGACGACCTGCGCCTGCGGTTCGCGGCGTGGCTCGGCTCCGAGGAGGCCGCCCCCTACCGGGAGCACCTGGCCGAGGTGAAGCGGGTCCTCGGCAAGGCGGCGCCCAAGGCGCGTCTGATCACGGCGGCCGACTGGCACGAGCACGAGCTCCACTCCCTCGACGTGCCCGCCTGGCAGTTCGTGCTGGCCAGCCTCCCCGAATACCACCTGGTCGACGAGTGGCTGGTGGAGGGCGACATCGCCGAGCTGCGCCACCACACCCGCGACGTGATCAGCGGCGCCAAGCCCCCGCTGACCATGACCAAGGCCCTGGCCCTGGTCACCTCCCTCGGCATCCACCCCGAGGTCTCCAAGGAGTGGCTGGAGAACGTCCCCCAGCTCCGCATCCTGGGCGCCGGCCAGCGGCCGCCCCAGCGGGCGAACGGCTCGGCGGCCAAGGTCAAGAGCGCCGAGCGGGCCAAGGGTCCGGAGAAGGCCGGCAGCGCCGAGAGGACCATGAGCGTCGAGAAGGCCGAGCTGCCCGGCAGATCCTCCGGCCCTCCGGGCGGGGAGGCGGGCAAGGCGCCGTTCCGGCCCCTCAAGGACGTCTCGCTGACCCGGCGCTGCTTCCGGCAGCCGGACGGCCGCTGGTGGCTCAGGATCGACATCACCCCCGAGCACATCGAGGGGGCCGAGTGCCCGCTGCCCAGCGGGTTCGCCGCCTACCTGGGCATGTCGCCCGGCGGCGGCCGTACGGTCACCAGCGCGGTGGGCGAGCTCACCCTGAGCTGGCGGGAGCGGCCCGTCGTGGAGTCGCTCAGGACGCTCCTGGCGGACGTGGGCGCCAAGCAGGGCAGCCACCTGTTCCTGACGCTGTCCGACGAGGGGGTCCTGCGCGCCCGGCACCTGCCGGCCGCCGGCAAGGAGGTCGAGCCGACCGCGCAGGCGCTGCGGCTGGTCGGCTACACCGCGCCGGGCGGCACCCCCGAGCAGGCCGGCCGGGTCATCGCCACCCGGATCGGCATGACGGGCCCGGTGGGGCTGCCCGACCTTCTCGTCCGGCTGCGGGAACGCGGGGACCGCGACCTGCTGTCCCTGCTGGCCTAGCCGATGCCCCGAATCGCGATCTCCCCGGAGTTCCCCGCGGAACTCGGCGCCCTGGCCCAGCCGGTGCGCCGGGACGTCGTCGTCGCCGTGCGCCGGTTCATGCAGAACGTGGCGGGCGCGCCGCACCCGGAGCGGGTCAGGGGGGCCGGGGACCCCCGGCTCGTCACCCTCCGCCTGGCCGCCGGGCACCGCGGCGTCGCGGTCAAGCAGCGGGACGTCTACTGGCTGTTGACCGTGCTGCCGGACGCCGAGGCATGGGCCTACGCGCGGCGCCACCGCTACGGCGTCAACAGCGCGCTGGGCGTGGTCGAGGTATGGGACACCGCGGCGCTGGAGCGGGTCGGACCCGCGGTGCGCAGGGCGGCCGAGTCCTCCCCGGCGCGGCTGTTCGCCGACACCTGTGACACCGACCTGGCCGAGCTGGGCATCGACCGGCGGTTCCTGCCGCTCGTCCGGCAGATCACCGACGAGCTGATCCTGGAGGCGCTGGAGCCGCTGCTGCCCCCGACGCAGTACGGGCCGCTGGCCGCGCTGGCCAGGGGCGAGTCGATGGCCGGGGCCTGGCGGGAGCTGGAGGCCTGCCGCGCGGTCGCCGCCACCGGGGGCCCGGTCGACCCCGACGACTTCGCCGCCGCGCTCGTGCGCAGCCCGGACCGCGCCGTCTTCGTCGGCAGCCCGCGCGAGCTGAACCACGTGCTCGACGCGCCGGGCTGGTGCGTGTTCCTGCATCCGCCGCAGCACCGGCTGGCCCGCTGGGAGTCCTATGAGCAGCCGATGCTGGTCACCGGCGGCGCGGGCACCGGCAAGACCCTCGTCGCCCTGCACCGCTCGGCCTTCCTGGCCGAGCGCGGCGGCGGCCAGATCCTGCTCGTCACCTTCTCGCAGGGGCTGAGCGCCGATCTCGCCGCCCGGCTCGACCTGCTGATCGAGGACGAGACGGCGCGCAAGCGGGTCGAGGTCGGCAACGTGGACCGGCTGGCCCACCGCATCGTCTCCGAGACCGAGGGCCGCTCGCCCGTGCTGGCCGGCGCCGCCGAGCTGACCGCGCTCTGGCAGGAGACCGACACCGGCCACAGCCCGGCGTTCCTGCTGCGCGAGTGGGAGCAGGTGGTGCTGGCGCAGAACCTCCGGACCCTGGAGGAGTATCTGACCGCCCCGCGCCCCGGCCGCAGCGTCGAGCTCACCGGCCCGGAGCGGACCGCCGTGTGGCGGGCCGTCGAGCACGTCACCGGGCAACTGCGGGAGCGCGGCAAGCGCACCCTGCTCCAGCTCGCGGCCGAGGCGTCGGTGCTCCTGGGCCAGACGACGGGGGACCTGCTGGAGGAGACGGCGCCCAGGCGGGAGCCGTACCGGCACATCGTGGTGGACGAGGCGCAGGACCTGCACCCCGCGCAGTGGCGGCTGCTGCGCGCGGCCGTGCCGCACGCCCGCGACGACCTGTTCGTCGTGGGCGACCCGCACCAGCGCATCTTCGACACGCGGGTGTCGCTGGGCTCCGTCGGGATCGACGCGGTCCAACGCCGGCTTCAGGTGTCATACCGGCTTCCGCAGGAGATCCTCTCCTGGGGGGTGCGACTGCGGGGTGGCGGACCCGCCGACGGGCTGGTGGAGGGAGTTCAGGAGCTGTACGGCTTCCAGGCCACCCGGCACGGGCACCGGCCGATGGTCCGAGCCTACGATTCACCGGAGGAAGAGCTGACCGGTCTGGCCGCACAAGTGGGACAGTGGGTGGAGGAGGGTGTGCCGCCGCAGGAGATCGGGGTGGCCGCCAGGACCGCCGGCCTCGTGCGCGAGGTCCGGTCCGCCCTGCGTGATCTGGGGGTGAGAGTGACGACGTTGCACGGCATGAAGGGTCTGGAGTTCCGGCGGGTCGCCGTGATCGGCGTGGCCGACGGGACCGTGCCGCCTCCCGACTCGCTCACCCCCGCCGACGAGGACCCCTCGGCGCGGGCGCACGACCTCCAGCGTGAGCGCGGCCTGCTCTACGTGGCCTGCACCCGGGCCCGGGAACTGCTGTACGTCTCCTACTCCGGGCGGGCCAGTCCGTTCCTTCCTACCTGATCACATACTCTGAACTGCGGATATATTCCCCTTTGCCGGTTGGACCCCAATGAACCTCAGCCTGAGCGACATCGCGCCACCCCTGCGCTGGACCTCTCCCGGCCAGGTAGCGCCGATCGCAACCGACCCCCGTCTCCCCGAGGCGTGGTGGCAGGCGCTTCCGCTGGACCGGGCCTGCTCCACCATCGGGACCTCAGAGGTCGCCGGACGTCTGGCCGATCTCGCCCTGGCCTGCTGGGGACATCTGACACTCGGCGACGTCCTGCCCCTGCTCAGGTTCGCCGACCCGGCCGAGAGCGTCCGCACCCCCGAGGGGCTCGGCCGGGAGGTGGTGCACAAGCTGTTCACCGGCGTGCTGGAACGGCTGCTCGAACCCGTCACCGAGGAGAGCGTCGCCCAGGTCCGCCCCTCCCGGCCGGACCGGCCGCTGCCCGAGCTGATCGACGAGGTCTTCGCGGCTCTGGACGAGCGCCAGCGCGCCATCGCCAGGGACCGTCTCTACGCCTCGCAGCGGGCCACGCTCGACGACCTGGCCCAGCGGTTCTCGGTGACCAGGGAGCGCATCCGGCAGATCGAGCGCGACCTGCGCGACCACGTCGAGTCCTGGCTGGCCAGTGACGACGCCGCGCCGCTGGTCGCCCACGTGTCCTGGCTGCGGGGCCGGCTCGGCTCCGCCGTGCCCGCCGACGACCTGGCCGCGGCGGTGCCGTGGCACCGCACCGACATGGCCACGCTGGGCATCCCGGCCTGGCGGTTCGTGCGGACCCTGCTGACCGGCTACGACCAGGTGGACGGCTGGCTGGTGGCGGGCGGCGCCGACGAGCTGCGGGAGAAGACCCGGCAGCTGTTCACCGACGGGCCGCGCCCCCTCGACGAGGCCGTCACGCTGGTCAGCCAGCTCGGCATCCGCGAGGACGTGGCCGAGCGGTGGCTCATCGCCGTGCCCCAGCTCCGGGTCCTCGAAGGCCATGTGGTGCCGTGGCCGCGCAGCGTCAACGACAAGGCCGAGGCCGTGCTCGCGGTGGCGGGCGGCGCGCTGACCCCCGAGGAGATCCAGGAGCGCATCGGCGAGGACTACAGCCTCGTCGGCATCCGCAACCAGCTCACCGCCGACGACCGCTTCCTCCGGCTCGACCGCAACAAGTACGGGCTGTCGCGCTGGGGCGGCGAGCAGTACCTGGGCATCAGGGAGATGATCGTCCGGGAGATCGAGCGGTCCAACGGCGAGGCGTCGGTCAACACGATCGTGACGAACCTGACCTCGCGCTACGACGTGAGCGAGAGCTCGGTCCGCGCCTACGCGGGCGGACCCGGCTTCGAGCGCACCCAGCGCGGGTGGATCCGGGTGGCCGGGGCCGAGCAGGCCGACTACCAGCCGCGCCGCGACGTCTCGGCGACCCGCCGCTGCTTCCGCAGCCGCGACGGGCGCTGGTGGCACCGGGTGGACGTCAACGCCGAGCACCTGCGCGGCTCGGGCTCCCCGCTGCCGACCGGCTTCGCGGCCCACCTGGGCATGGCCCCCGGGGGCCAGCTCACCGCCTCCACCCCGTCGGGCGACGTGGTGATCAGCTGGCACAACCAGCCGACCATGGGCTCCATCCGCCCGATCCTGGTCGCCTCCAACGCCTCCGAGGGCGATCACGTCTTCCTGACGGTCTCCGACGGCGGCGAGCTCCTGACCCGCTACCTGCCCGCCGCGGCCCCGGGCCTGCCGGCCCTGAACCGGGCCCTCTACCTGATCGGCTACACCGCCCCGGTCGCCTCCGAGGCCGAGGGCATCCGCCTGATCGGCGCCCGGATAGGCCTGGCCGACGGCTGCACCCGCGAGGAGGTCATCGCCCGCCTGCGCGACCGCGGCGACCGGGAGATCCTCGCCTTCCTGGAGGGCCCCGCCTGAGAATCTTCCTCAAGGGCCCCGGCGGAGAATAGGGTCGAAGGATGCTACGGCTGTATGACACTCGGCACCGCCAGGTCGAGCCGGTCCTCCCCGAGGGGGCCCGGTCGATGCGGATCTACACCTGCGGGCCGACCGTCTACCGCCACGCCCACCTCGGCAACTTCCGGTCGTACGTGCTGTCGGACCTGATCAGGCGGGTCAGCGAGCGGCAGCGGGTGCGGGTGGTCGCCTGCCGCAACATCACCGACGTCGGGCACCTGGTGGACGACGCCGAGATCGATCCCGGCGGCGAGGACAAGATCCTGGCCCAGGCGCGGGCCGAGGGCCGGAGCGCGCTGGAGATCGCACGCTTCTACGAGGCGGCCTTCCTGTCCGACACGGCCGCGCTGAACATCCGGCCGCCCGAGCACTCCCCCAGGGCCACCGAGACGATCGACCTGATGATCGAGTTGATCGTCAAGCTGATCGAGAAGGGGCACGCCTACCCGACGCCCGACGGGTCGGTCTTCTACGACGCGACCTCCTTCCCGTCCTACGGCGAGATCTCCGGCAACCGGCTCGACCGGCTCAGGCCCGGCCACCGGGTCGAGGGCGTCGACCCCCGCAAGCGCTTCCACGCCGACTGGGCCCTGTGGAAGCCCGCCGACCGCGAGATGACCTGGCAGGCCCCCTGGGGCCGCGGCTTCCCCGGCTGGCACATCGAGTGCTCGGCCATGTCGCTGCGCTTCCTCGGCGAGCACGTCGACGTGCACACCGGCGGGATCGACCTGCGCTTCCCGCACCACGAGGACGAGCGCGCCCAGTCCGACGCCGCCGCCGGGCGCGAGGTGGTCGAGCACTGGGTCCACGGCGAGCACCTGCTGTTCGACGGGCGCAAGATGGCCAAGTCCACCGGCAACGTGGTCCTGCTCCAGGACGTGGTCGAGGCGGGCCTCGATCCGCTGGCCGTACGGCTGGCGCTGCTGGAGCACCGCTACCGCCAGCAGATGAACCTCACCTGGGACACGCTCCGGGCCGCCGACAGGACCCTGCGGCGCTGGCGCTCGCACGTCGCCGGGTGGTCGGAGTCGCCGAGCCGCCCGATGCCCGCCGGGCACGTCTCCCGGATCGAGGCCGCCTTCGACGACGATCTCGACACCCCGCTGGCCCTGCGCCTGCTGCGCGAGCTGGAGCGCGACGGCTCGATCGCCCCCGGCTCCCGGTTCGAGGCGTTCCTGCACTTGGACCAGATCCTCGGCCTGGACCTGTCGGCCGACATCGGCAGGTCCAGGAGCCTGCCGCCGGGCGCCGCCGAGCTGCTGGAGCGGCGCCTGCGGGCCCGCGAGGCCGGAGACTGGGCAGTCTCCGACCGCCTCCGCGACGACCTGGCCGCCCTCGGCGTACGGGTCGCCGACACCCCGCAGGGCCAGACCTGGTCGTAGCCGGCCCCGGCGGGTGACGGCCCCGACGGGCGGCGGTCCCGGCAAGCGGCGGGCACGTTTCCGGCGGGGCGGGGGCGGGGCGGATCGCGGTTAATGTCGGTGGCGGCCGATAGCGTCCCGATCATGAGTGAGACTGGCGTTGTCGTACGGCCTGCCACGGTTGCCGACCTGGAGGGAGTGGTGGCCTGCAGTTCCGCGCTCTTCGCCGAGGACGCCGGGGCCCGTGACTCCACCCTGAACGTCAACTGGCCCGCCGAGCGGGGCCCGGCCTGGTTCGCCGATGCCCTGGCCGACCCGGGGCGCCTGGTGATGGTCGCCGACGACGGCGGCCGGACCGTCGGCCACCTGACCGGCTCGGTCTCCGGGCCCACCCCGATGCGTCCGGTCACGGTGGCGACGCTGGGCAGCGTCTACGTGCGGCCCGCCTACCGTGGCCAGAAGATCGGGGCCGGCCTGGTGGAGCAGTTCAGGGCGTGGGCCCGCCACCGCGGGGCGCAGTACGCCGGGGTGACGTCCTACGCCGGCAACGAGGCGGCCGTGCGCTTCTACGAGCGCAACGGCTTCGCGGTGCGCTCGGTGGTCCTGGAGACGGCGCTGTGACCCGGGGCCGCCGTCGGTCCCGACGGGCCGCGCGCCCGGCCCGGGATCCCGCCCTCCGGCGGGCCGGTCACCGCGTGGTGGTCGCGGAGATCCCCGGCCGGTAAGTGCGGAAGCGGTGTTTCCCCCTCCTCGGTGCTGCCAAACTTGATCGAGCACGCCGCATAGGAGGTCTTTGTGAGGTTCCGGCCGTATGCCTGGATGCCCCGGCCACTCAAGTGGTCCGCGCGGGCGCTGACCGTCCTCGTGGTGCTCGGTGTGGTCCTCGCCGGAGCGGGCGTGTGGACCGTGCGCGCGTCCTTCCCGCAGCTCGCGGGGGAGCTCAAAGTGGACGGCCTAGCCGGAAAAGTCACCGTATACCGGGATAAAACGGGTATTCCGCATATCTATGCCGACTCCCCCGACGACCTGTTCCTCGCCCAGGGCTACGTGCACGCGCAGGACCGGTTCTTCGAGATGGACTTCCGCCGGCACGTGACGGCCGGGCGGCTGTCGGAGATGTTCGGCTCGGCGACACTCGTCGAGGACAAGGTCATCCGGACCATGGGCTGGCGCAAGGTGGCCGAGGCCGAGCTGCCGATGCTGACCGAGCAGACCCGGCACTACCTCGACGCCTACGCCAAGGGCGTGAACTCCTGGATGGACCGGCACCCGGGCTTCGCCGGCCGGAGCCTGGAGTACGCGGTCCTCAAGCTCACCAACTTCGGCTACCAGCCCGAACCGTGGACCCCGGTGGACTCCCTCTCCTGGCTCAAGGCCATGGCCTGGGACCTGCGCTCCAACATGTCCGACGAGATCGGCCGGGCGCTCGCGGCCAGCAGGCTGCCCCGCGAGCGGGTGGAGCAGCTCTGGCCCGGCTACCCCTTCGACACCCACCAGCCGATCGTCACCCAGGGCTCGGTCACCGGCGACGGCTTCGACCAGGACACCGAGCCCGGCCAGGGCACCGGGGTGGGCCGGGACACCGCCACGCGGCCGGACACCGGCGCGCTGACCCGGGCGGCCGAGGCCATGCGCGCGGTGCCGAGCCTGATGGGCGACCCCAAGGGCGGCAACGGCATCGGCTCCAACTCCTGGGTGGTCGGCGGCAGGCACACCACGTCGGGCAAGCCGCTGCTGTCCAACGACCCCCACCTGTCGGCCGGGATGCCCTCGGTCTGGTACCAGGCCGGGCTGCACTGCCGCACCAAGAGCGCCGCCTGCCCGTTCGACGTCACCGGATTCACCTTCTCCGGCGTGCCCGGCGTGATCATCGGGCACAACGACAAGATCTCCTGGGGTTTCACCAACCTGGGCCCCGACGTCGCCGACCTCTATCTGGAGCGGGTCAAGGACGACTCCTACCTGTTCACCGGCTCCTGGAAGCCGCTCACCACCAGGGTCGAGACGATCAAGGTCGCCGGCGGCGACCCGGTCCGGCTCAAGGTCCGCGAGACCATGCACGGCCCGATCCTCTCCGACGTCATGGAGAGCGTGAAGGAGACCCTGCCCGGCGCGGCGACCGCCTTCCAGGAACAGGCCGACGCGGTCGCGCTGAAATGGACGGCCCTGGAGCCCGGCAGGACCGCGGACGCGATCTTCTCGCTCAACTCGGCGCAGGACTGGCAGCAGTTCCGGGCGGCGGCGAGCCGGTTCGACGTGCCCGCGCAGAACCTGATCTACGCCGACACCCGGGGCAACATCGGCTACCAGGCGCCGGGCCGGATCCCGGTGCGGGCCCGGGGCGACGGCACCTGGCCGGTGCCGGGCTGGACCGGCGAATACTCCTGGCAGTCGACCATCCCCTTCGACGAGCTGCCCAGCGTCTACAACCCGCCCGAGGGCTACATCGTGACCGCCAACAACGCGGTCGTCGACCCCGAGCGCTACCCGCACCTGCTCACCAAGGACTGGGCGTACGGCTACCGCTCCCAGCGCATCCTGGACCGCCTTCAGAGCGAGCTCAGGAAGGGCAAGGTGGACGTGACGACGATGGGCAAGGTGCAGCAGGACACCCACAACGGCTTCGCCCAGTTCCTGGTGCCCAAGCTGATGGACCTCAAGGTGGCCGGCGCCTCCGGGGACGCCCGTGAGCTGCTGCGCTCGTGGGACTACTCCCAGAGCGCGGGATCGAGCCCGGCGATGTACTTCAACGCCGTCTGGCGGCACCTGCTCATCGAGACCTTCAACGACGACCTGCCGGAGAGCGCCTGGCCGGGCGGCGGCGACCGCTGGTTCGAGGTGGTCCGCGTCATGCTCGACGATCCCAGTGACCCGTTCTGGGACGACGCCCGGACCGAGGCTGCCGAGACCCGCGACGACATGCTGCGGCGGGCCATGGCGATGGCCTACGACGAGCTGAGCGCCGCCCTCGGCCCGGACCCCAGGTCCTGGCACTGGGGCGACCTGCACTCGCTGGAGCTGGTCAACCAGACCTTCGGCACCTCCGGGATCGCCCCGATCGAGTGGCTGTTCAACCGGGGCCCGTTCCCGGTGGGCGGCAACGACGACGCGGTCAACGCCGCCGGCTGGGACGTCCAGAAGGACTACACGGTGGGCTGGCTGCCGTCCATGCGGATGGTCGTCGACCTGGCGGACCTGGACAGGTCCCAGTGGGTCAACCTGACCGGCGCGTCGGGCCACGCCTTCCACGACAACTACTGGGACCAGGCCCCGCTGTGGGCCGACGGGAGGACCGTCCCCATGCTCTCCAGCGAGGGAGCGGTCAAGAACGCGGCCAGGAACGTCCTGACCCTCACGCCCTGACGGCGAGGGGCCCCGGCGGCCGGACCCCGCGGATCACGTGGGTCCGCCGGCCGTCGGGCCTCAGGAGGCCGCCTTCCGTCTCCACCAGGGCGATCTGCGGGGATAGTTCCCGTCCTCCAGGTTCGCCAGCCGCTCGAAGACGTTCCACGAGGCCTGGTGCCCGCAGATCAGGACGGAGACGACCACCGCGACGACGTACAGCGGGAGCATCGGCAGACCGACGCAGGCCATGTACTGGGAGGCGTGCCGGTCCTCGTGCCTGAGCAGGTCACCGGCCAGGTAACCCTCCTCGTGCCGGGTCAGCACCACGTTGCCGACGGTGAACGCCCCGGCGACCGGGAAGGGGATGCGGTAGCCGTGGGCCAGGACCAGCCCGCCGGGTCCCGCCGTCACCCGGGCCCGGCCGAGGCGCGCCACCAGCAGCCCCAGCGGTGTGGACAGGTTCACGTAGTTGAGCGTCCGCCGTATCCGGTGCATCCGCCGCATACCGGGATTGTGCGCTATCGGGCCGGGCCGTGGTAGGGGTCGTCGCTCCGCACCGGAGCCGGTCCGGACCCGGCCGGGGACGGCTGGGGGCCGTACGGGCGCTGCGCGAGCAGCCACGCCCCGCCACCCGAGGGTGAGAGCAGGACGCCCGCCAGGACCGCGATCAGGCCGCCGTAGAGGTAGACGTAGCCGGACGGGTCGTTGGCGATGACCACGTCGCCCTCCGGGCTGCCGCCCAGCCAGATCAGCGTGATCGCCATCCAGCCCGCCCCCGGGGCCAGGGCGGCCAGCTTGCCCCCCATCGCCCGCCCGGCGCCGTAACAGGCCACGGCCAGCAGCACGGCCCAGCCGATCGCCGAGATCGGGACAGGCCGGGCGTACCACGAATGCTGGAAACCCCCGACGACCCCCGCCACGAGGCCGGCCAGGACCAGCACGGCGTACGCCGCCGCGGTGACCGCCGCCGCCGGAGGCCGCTGTGCCTGTCGGTCCTGCTCCATCACAACCATCGAGGCTAGTGGATCCCGGCGAAGAGGTCGGCTTCGCGGTCGTACGGCTCGCCGAGCCCCCCGACTTCGAGCGGCGCCCCCGGGCCGGCGGGCCCGGGCACCCCGGAGCGCAGGATGAAGTGCTCCACCGCGAGCGCCTCCTGGCCGATGTTGTTGGACAGGGCGAACCAGGGCGCCGCCACGCTGATCTGGGTGGCGTGCGCCCGCATCGCGTCGAGCTTGCGGCCGACGTAGGGGCGGCCGTCGATCTCGGTGGTGATGTCCTCGTCCGCGCAGCCGAAGGGCAGGTCGTCGACGGTGTCCTCGGCCAGGAACCCCACCCCGGCCGCGCGGATCGCCTCGGCCGCCCGGCGCATCGTGGACCTGGCCGTCGCGGTGAAGTAGAACTTGGCGATCCGCCACGGCCGGCCCTCCCCGAACGCCGGGTCGGCGGCCAGCTCGAAGGCCCGCCAGGAGACACGGTGGGCCTGGATGTGGTCGGGGTGGCCGTAGAAGCCGTTCTGGTCATAGGTGACGAGGACCTGGGGCCGCACCTCGCGGATCACCTTGACCAGCTCCCCGGCCGCCTCATCCAGGTCGGCCTGCCAGAAAGCGTTGTCGCGGTGGTTGGAGGCGACGCCCATCATGCCGGAGTCGCGCCAGCGGCCCGGACCGCCCAGGAAGCGGTGGTCGGTGACGCCGAGCGCCTCGCAGGCCGCGGCCAGCTCGCCGATGCGGTGCTTGCCCAGGGTGTCGTCCCGGTCGGCGGCCAGGTGGGCCAGCTCCGGCGGGATGACTTCGCCCTCCTCGCCGAGCGTGCAGGTCACCAGCGTGACCTGGGCACCCTCGGCGGCGTATCTGGCCATGGTCGCACCGCTGCCGATCGTCTCATCGTCTGGGTGGGCGTGCACGAGCAGCAGGCGCCGGTCATTCATGCCTTCGAGGGTATCCGGGCCCTTGTGTACAAGGTGATGTGAACCGCCCCGAACACCCGGGTCCGCCCCTTGGTGAACTCCCGTTCCAGCGCCTTCAGCGTCGGGTGGCCGGTCCGTCCGGGGCCGTTGAGCCGCCGCGAGACCACCCACACCCGGCGGGAGTCCGGACCGGGCGGCCCCAGCCTCCGGTACGGCTCGCCGTACACGGCGACGAACAGCCGGAAGCGCTCGGGCACGTAGAGCAGCGCGTCGCCGGGCCGCTGCTCGGCCCTCAGCACGGCCGCCAGGGTGCGCAGGTCGTCAGGGCGGTTGGCGGGGGCGCGGACGGCGAGGTGAGCGCTCGTGGAGAGCACCGCCAGGGCGGTGAGGGCCGCCCAGCTCGCCGGGGCGCGGCCGAGCGCGGCCAGACCGGTTCCGGCCAGCAGGGCCAGACCCGGGACCGCGAAGAGGACGTAGCGCGGGCTGTAGACCGGGTGGACCTGCGAGATCAGCAGTGACAGCACCACCGGCAGGACCGCCCAGGGCAGCGCCACCCACACCAGCGACGGCCGTCCCGCCGCCGTCCCGGCCACCGGTCCCTCGCCGCCCGTGGCCGCCCCGCCCGCCCCGGCCCGGCGGGCGGGCCGTACCCCGCGCCAGATCCCGAGCAGGACGAGGGCGATCAGCGCGGCCAAAAACAGGGCGGGCAGCGGCGGCGCGGCCCACGCCGCGTCGCCGCCGGCGATGTCCACCCCGAGCTGCCCCAGGCCGTCGATGCCGGGCACCTTCAGCCAGAACAGCTGCTCCTCCCGCTGCCCGGCCGCGATCAGCGCGAGCGGCGCGAGCAGCGCCCCGGCCCCGGCCAGCGAAGCCAGCCACGGGAGGATCTCCGCGCGCCTGCGGACCACGACGCAGGCGTGCGCGGGCAGCAGGAGCAGGGCGTAGAGGTGGAACCAGCCGAGCAGCGCGACCAGCAGGCCGTAGCCGGCGTACCGGGACCGGCGCTCGCCGAGCAGAACCCAGGTGGCGGCGACCGCCACCGCGCTGACCAGGGCGTAGCTCCGCGCCTCCTGGCCGTAGCGGCTGACCATGGGCAGCAGCGCGTAGACCAGCCCGGCCAGCAGGCCCACCCGCGGGGTGGCCAGCTTCCGCCCGATGGCCGCGATCCCGAACGCCGCCCCGGCGACCCCGAGCGCGGAGGGCAGCCGGGCCGCGGTCTCCCCGCCGAAGGCGGCGAACGGCCTGAGCATCAGGTAGTACAGCGCGTGCACGGCGTCGATGTCGTCGAGCAGCCGCCACAGCTCGTCGAACGGCATGGTCGCGGCCAGCACGCTCACCGACTCGTCCCGCCAGAACGACGGGGTGCCGATCCCCCAGAGCACCGACACGAACGCCAGCACGGCAGGTGTCCCCGGAGAGCGGGCGATTCGCGTGGTGAGCGTCACCTGCCCAAGTTTCTCCTAAGACATCTGTTGCTCAAGCCGCCGTCGAGAACCTCGGGACGCGACATGGAACTGGCAAGATGACTGGTATGAGTGAGAGTTTCCCTCGTCTGCAGGCCAGGACCCGCCGGTTCACCCTCGGCGTGCCGCGTGGCTTCACCATCGCTCCGGGTGGCGACCGCGTCGTCTTCCTCCGGACGAAGAGCGGTTCCGACCCGGTCACCTGCCTGTGGGAGTTCGACGTCGCCGGCGGCAAGGAGCGGCTGATCGCCGACCCGCGCGCCCTGGCCGTGGACGAGGACGACCTGCCGCCGGAGGAGCGGGCACGGCGCGAGCGCAGCCGGGAGCAGGCGGGCGGCATCGTCGGCTACAGCACCGACACCGCGGTGACCACGGCGGCCTTCGCCCTCTCCGGCGGACTCTACGTCGTCGACCTGAAGACCAAGCACATACGGCGGCTGAAGACGCCCGGCCCGGTGATCGACCCGCGGGTCTCCCCCACCGGCGAGCACGTCGGCTACGTGACCGGCGGCGCCTTCCACGTCCAGGACCTCGAGGACGAGATCGACCACGTGCTGGCCCGCCCCGAGTCCCCCGAGGTGACCTACGGCCTGGCCGAGTTCATCGCCGCCGAGGAGCTGAGCCGCATGCGGGGCTACTGGTGGTCCCCGTCCGGCGACGCGGTGCTGGCCGAACGGGCCGACGAGTCGCCGGTCGCGAGGTGGCACATCGCCGACCCGGCCAACCCCGCCCGCCCCGCCGCCGAGCAGCGCTATCCCGCCGCCGGCACGGCCAACACCCGGGTCGAGCTGTACGTCCTGTCCCTGGACGGCACCCGCATCCCCGTCCCCTTCGAGGACGAATACCTGGTCACCGCCTCCTGGGACGCCCACGGCCTGACGATCGTCACCCTGTCTCGCGACCAGCGGACCATGCGCCTGCTCAAGGTCGACCCTGCCACGGGCCGCTCCACGACCGTCCGCGAGGACACCGACCACGCCTGGGTGGACGTCGTCCCCGGCGTGCCCGGCCACCTGTCCGACGGCACGCTGGTCTGGGCCGCGAGCAGCGACGGGGGCCACCGTCTGATCATCGGCGACGAGCCCGTCACGCCCGCCACGCTCCAGCTCCGCGAGGTCGTCGACATCGACGGCGACGCCGTGCTCTTCCGGGCCAGCGGCGAGCCCACCGAGGTCGCCCTGTGGGCCTACAAGGACGGCCGGATCACACTGGTCAGCCCGGCCGAGAGCGGTGTCTACAGCGGCCACACGGCCGGCGGCACCCTGGTGGTCACCGGCCAGACCCTCGGCGACGAGGGCTCGGCGACCCGCGTCTTCCACCACGGCAAGCCCCGGGGCCACATCGCCTCCTACGCCGAGCGGCACGGCCTGGACCTGCGGGTCTCCCTCATCCGCGCGGGCGGGCGCGACCTGTCCACCGCCGTGCTCTTCCCGGCGGGGCACGTGCCCGGCTCGGCGCGGCTGCCGGTCCTCATGGACCCCTACGGCGGGCCGCACGCCCAGCGGGTCCTGGCCGCCTCCGGCGCCTACCTGACCAGCCAGTGGTTCGCCGACCAGGGCTTCGCGGTGATCGTGGCCGACGGCCGCGGCACCCCGGGCCGCGGCCCCGAGTTCGAGCGGGCCGTCCTGCACGACCTGGCCACCCCGCCCCTGGAGGACCAGGTGGACGCCCTCCAGGGCGCCGCCGCACGGTTCCCCGACGACCTGGACCTGTCCCGGGTCGGCATCCGCGGCTGGTCCTTCGGCGGCTTCCTCGCCGCCCTGGCCGTGCTCCGCCGCCCGGACGTCTTCCACGCGGCCGTCGCCGGGGCGCCGGTGACCGACTGGCGCCTCTACGACACCTGCTACACCGAGCGCTACCTCGGCCGGCCAGAGGAGGGGCACTACGAATCGTCGTCGCTGTTCGCCGACGCCGAGAAGCTGGACCGCCCGCTCCTGCTGATCCACGGCCTGGCCGACGACAACGTGGTCGCCGCCCACACCCTCCGCCTGTCCTCCGCGCTCCTGGCGGCCGGTCGGCCGCACAACGTCCTGCCGCTGTCCGGTGTCACCCACATGACCCCTCAGGAGGTCGTGGCCGAGAACCTGCTCCTGCTCCAGGTCGACTTCCTCCGGAAGGCCCTCGCCTGAACCCGGCGCCATCGGGCGCGATCAGCGTGATCTGAGGGGACGGACCGTGGAGGACACGGGCCGTCCCCTCAGTCCGTGAAGGGACGCGTCCCGGGACGGCGGGTGAGGAAAGCGCTTCCTTCGCGATGGCCGGCCCGGTCCCGCTCATGACCACCACCGGCGCTTGGAGCCGCTTGGGAGGACCTGTCGATGATCAGCGCCGGGAGACCGGCGCGACCACAGGTCGGCCACAAGTCGTCTCCGTAGCTTTGCTGAGGCCGGATCCCCGGAGTCGTCGGCGTCGCGCCGTCGCGCCGGGACCGGCCCTCTCCACGGATCCGCGGAAGAACGGATCAGGCGACCGCCGGCAGGCGGCCGTCCTCGCCGGGCCCCGCGGAGAGCAAGGACGGCGCAGGCAGTGAGGACGTGAGCAAGTCCATGAACGAGGGTGAACTCCCCGGCGGGGACCGTTTCCTGCTCGGAGACGTCGCCAGGGCGGCTCTGGCGCGGACGGCCGCCCAGGCCGCCGGAGCGCCGCACGCCGCGGCGGCGGACGGGGCCGGGAGCCCGGCGTCCCGGGTGTCTCCGGGAGCGGAGGCCGTCGCCGGCTGGGAGATCCGTCCCGGCACGCCGTGGACCTATGTCACCCCTGTCACCCCGGCGGGCTCGGCCTCCCGGGCGCAGGGCTGGAAGCTGCACGTCTCGGCGACGCCGCTGTCGGCCCCCCTGGTGCTGACCCGGGTGGTCGAGGCGCTGGGCCGCCACCGGTGCGCGTTCAAGTTCGCCTCCGACCTCGAGGAGCTGGTCAGGCTCATCTCCCGGGAGACGGGCCGCGGGTCGGTCGGCAAGTTCGTCACGGTCTACCCGCCCGACGACCGGACCGCCGCGGTGATCGCCGAGGAGCTGCACGCCGCCACCTACGCCCTGCCCGGGCCGCCGATTCTGTCCGACCGCGCCTACCGGCCGGGGAGCCTGGTGCACTACCGCTACGGGGTGTTCTCCGCGCCGAGCGAGCTGGGCAACGACGGCACCTACGCCTCGCGTCTGACGGCGCCCGACGGCACCCGGGAGCTGGACCAGCGCAACGCGTGGTACTCGCCCCCGGCGTGGGCGACCTGCCCGTTCGAGCCAGGGCGGGCGCCGGCGGCGCCGGCCGGCCCGGTGCTGCTCGGCGACCGGTTCGTGGCGCGCCGGGCGATCCGGCACGGCGCCAAGGGCGGTGTGTTCCTGGCCGAGGACCGGACCGGGGGCGGCGAGGTGGTGGTCAAGCAGGCCCGCCCGCACCTCTGCGCCTCGACCGACGGGCGCGACGTGCGTGACCTGCTGCGCCACGAAGCGCACATGCTCGAACTGTTCGCACCGCTGGGCGTCACGGCGCGGAAGGTGGCCTTCTTCGAACAGGACGGCAACCTCTTCCTGGCGCAGGAACTCCTGGCCGGGACCGTGCTGAGCGCCTGGGTCGGCGAGCAGCGCCACCTCACCTCCGACCGGGACCGGTACGGCACCGTCCTGCGCCTGGCCCGGAGTCTGGTGGCGCTGGTCTCCACCGTGCACGGCCAGGGGTATGTGCTGCGTGACCTGACGCCGAACAACATCATGGTCACACCCGGGCTGGAGTGCCGGCTGATCGACCTGGAGCTGGCCGCCGTCCCCGGCACCCCCGTCCAGCGGAACTTCACCCTCGGCTACGCGGCCCCCGAGCAGGTCTCCGCCCCCAGGCACTCCCCCGCGCCCGGGGTGGCCGTCGACCTGTTCGCGCTGGGCGCGACGCTGTACTTCCTGTCCACCGGATCCCAGCCGACGCTGCTGGAGGACAGACCCCTCGGAGCACGCTCGCGCGATCGGCGGCTGGAGACGCTGGTGAGCGTCGCCGGCGCCGGTGATCCCGTGGCGACGGCGCTGGCGCCGCTGCTGCTCGGCCTGATGGCGGAGGCTCCCGAGCGGCGCTGGGAGCTGCGGCGGGTGGAGGAGTTCCTCGCGGAGGCGGCCGCCGGCGCCCTGGCCGGGACGCCGGACGCCTACCGCCTGGGCGTCCCCGAGCAGGACCGGCTGCTGAACGACGGCATCGCCCACACGCTGCGGACGATGTCGCCGCAGGCCCTCGCCGACCCCAGAGGCCGGGGCAGCCTGTGGCCCACTTCCGGGTTCGGTTCGAACGCCGATCCGTGTGCCGTGCAGTACGGCTCGGCGGGAGTGATCAGCCTGTTCGCCTCGGTGCTGGAGACCTCGGCGCTGGAGACCCCGGTGCCGGAGACCTCGACGTCCGAGACCTCGACACCGGAGTCGGAGTCCGCCCGGGCGGTCCCCCCGGCGTCGCGGGCCGAGGTCCGCAGGGGCCTGCGTCAGGCGGCGGACTGGACGGCGCGCCGTCTGGCGGATGAGCACCGGCCCTCGCCGGGGCTGTACTTCGGCCGGGCGGGGATCGCGTGGAGCCTGTACGAGGCGGGCCGCGCGCTCGGCGACGAGGCGCTGCGCGGGGCGGGCATCGAGACGGCCCTGGCCCTGCCGGTCAGCTGGCCGAACCCGGACGTGTGCCACGGCCTGGCCGGGACGGGACTGGCGCTGCTGCACCTGTTCCGGGCCACCGGCGACACCCGCTTCGCCGACCGGGCCGGGGAGTGCGCCGACGCCCTGCTGAAGGCCGCGCGGCACACTCCCGGCGCCGTGCTGTGGCCCGTCCCCGACGACTTCGACTCCGCGCTGGCGGGGGCGGTGCACTACGGCTTCGCGCACGGCGTCGCGGGGGTCGCGACGTTCCTGCTGGCCGCCGGGACCGCGCTGGAGCGCGAGGACTGCCTGGAGACGGCCGTGACGGCCGGGGAGACGCTGCTGGCCGCGGCCGAGTACCGGGACGGGGCGGCCTGGTGGCCGCAGTCCCCGGACGGCGGCGACAGGATCCCCCACTGGTGCAGCGGGTCGTCGGGGGTGGGCACGTTCCTGCTCCGCCTGCACGCGGCCACCGGTGACCCGCGCCTGCGGGAGGCCGCCGAGAGCGCCGCCCGCGCGGTGCACGCACGGCGCCTGGTCTCCGGCACCGCGGCCTGTCACGGTCTGGCCGGTGACGGCCAGTTCCTCCTGGACCTGGCCGACCTGCTGGACGAGCCGGTCTACCGCGAGCAGGCCGAGGAGCTGGCCGGGGTCCTGTGGAGCCGGGCCGTCGTCCGTGACGGGCTGCTGGTGGTGCCGGACGAGGAAGGGACCGCGGTGACCATCGGCTGGAACACCGGGCTGGCGGGCATCCTGGACTTCCTGCACCGGCTCCGGCACGGCGGGCCGCGTCCCTGGATGGCCGACGCCCCCGGTGGCGACCTCCGCGGCGGTCCGGTCCGATGAGCCAGACCGTCACCAGGGCGGGCGAGAACCGCCCGCCGGATGTCCCGCGGATCAACTTCCGCTTCTCCGGGCGCGGCCGGTACGCCGCCTGCCTCACCCGGCTCGGCCACGGCCGCCTCACCGCGGAGATGTGGGACCTCGCCGACGCCCGGCCGCGGCCACGGCCGCTCCGCACCCGCGCCGGCGAGACCTCGCTGAGCCTGCCGGTGCCCACCGAGGCGGGCGACCTGCTGCTGTGCCGCCTCGGACCTGGCGAGCACCGCCTGACGCTGCTCACCGCAGCGCCGTACGGGGCGGAGGGCGCCGCAGAGCACGAGGTGGGCGTCCTGCGCGGCAACGGAGTCAGGATCGTCGCGGGCACGGCCCGGGGGACCGCCGCCCTGGCGTTCGGCGCCGGCAGCGGCGGGCGCACCACGGTGTGGCGCCTGTCCGGGCGGGCGGAGCGGCCCGAACCGATCGCCGAGCTGCCCTACCTCCTCAGCGGCGGGATCTGGCTCGACGGGGCCGGCCACCGCCTGGCCCTGACCACCGTGGGGCCGGGGCCGGCGACCGTGGTCCTGGACACCTCACGAGGCACCTTCACCTCACCGGCCGGGCCCGCGGGCGACGAGCGTCTCCTGCTGGCGGCGCCCGGCCCGGGCGTGCTGCTCACCACCGCGCACCGCGACGGCGCCTACCGCCTCGGCGTCCGCCACCGCGACGGCGAGGGGCCCACCCGCTTCCCCGAGCGGCTCAACACCGTCGAGGGCGTGGTGACGCCGCTGGCCCTGGACCCGGCGGGACGGCGGCTGGCCCTCGCGGTGACCCGCCGCACCCGCTCCCACCTCCTCCTGCACGACCTGGTGGAGGACACCGCCGTCGAGGTCGGCCTCCCGGCCGGGACGCTGTACCCGGCGGCCCACTGGGGCCCCGCGGGCCTGCACGTGATCCACAGCGCGCCTGACCGCCCGCCGGGCTTCGTCAGGGTGGACGGGCGCGCCCGGCCGCGGTTCCTTCCCGTCGGGGAGGACCACGCGGCCCGGCTGGAGCCGGCCCGTGTCCGGTCCTACGACGGCGCGGCGGGCCCCGTCGAGGCGATCGTGTACGGCGACCCGGCCACCAGCCGCCTGGCCGTGCTCGCGCTGCACGGCGGCCCCGAGGACGCCTGGCACTTCGCCTTCGACCCGCTCTTCCAGCGCCTGGCCGCCGCGGGCGTCGCCGTGGTCGCGCCGAACCAGCGCGGCAGCACGGGGTACGGCGCCGCTCACCGTGAGGCCGTCCACGGCGCGTGGGGCGGGCCCGACCTCGCCGACGTCCTCCGACTGGGCCGCGCCCTGGCCGCCGCCCGCGGGCCGGACAGGCCACGGGTGATGCTCTACGGCGCCAGCTACGGCGCCTACCTGGCGCTGCTGGCCGCCGCCGCCCGGGCCGACCTGTGGTCCCGTGCCGCGGTCGTCGCGCCCTTCCTGTCGGGGCGGGAGCTGGCGGAGGACGGGCCGGCGCCGGTCCGTGCCCTGCTGGAGCGGCTCGGCGGACAGGCTGAGATCGACGACGACCTCGGCCCCCGCGACCTGCTGCGGCTGGCCGGCCGCATGCGGCTGCCACTGCTCATCGTGCACGGCGACGACGACCCGGTCATCCCGGTCGGCCATTCCCGCCGGCTGTACGCCCGGTTACGCGGAGCCCGCGGCCAGGTGACCTACCTGGAGGTCCCCGGCGGCGGTCACGCCCCGCAGTACGACACCCGGGACGGCGCCGTTCTCGGCCGCATCGTCGACTTCCTCGGCACCGGGCCGCCCAGCGGCCGCTGACCGGACATCCGCGTCCCGCACGGCCTGACAGGCCGTGGACGCGCCACGAGCCCGGCCGGCGCACACCCGGCGTCCCGCCCCGCGTCAGCGTGGCAGGGACGTCCGGCGCCGGCCGTGAAAAAGGGCTGCCGTAAAGGACGGCGGCCCGGTCATCACCATCGAGAAAGGAAACGTCATGGAGCTCGACATCGCCGCTCTGGACATGCTTCCCGCCACCGAGGAGGCCGGTCTCCAGCAGTGCCGGATGACCTGCGGGGAGACCTGCTCCGACCCGTGGAGCCCCACCTGCGGCGTCACCGGCGGCGCCCCCACCTGGTAAAACGCTCGCACCGCGGACGCGGTGAGCACCGAATAGATCCCTGAGTGAGGCCCGGGGCACGCGCCCCGGGCCTCACCACGGGGCGGCGGGCCCACCGCCGCCCCGCCGCGGACATCCGCCCCCGGTCGCCCGGCCACCGCCGGGAGCCGCCCGGCGGCCGACGACCGCGGCGGCAACCGATACGTCCCGGAGGGAGACGATGTCAGATCAGGCACCGGGCGGGCCGCCGCAGCAGGCGACGCGCGCAGACGCCGACCGCCTCCTGGCGTCCGCCGCACGCCGGGCATGGGCGCCGCTGGCCGTGGCCGCGGTGGCCGACATCGTGGCCACCGCCGCGGCGCTGGCCCTGCCCGCCGTACTCGCCGCCGCCGTGGACGGGGTCCTGTCCGGTCAGGGCGGCGGGCGGGCCGCCTGGCAGCTCGCGCTCGTCCTGGCGGCCGCGGTGTGCGCCGAGGTCGTGGGCGTGCCGGCCGGCGCGGCCTCCACCGCGTCCGCCACGTCGGCCCTGCGGCTGCGCCTCACCGCCCACCTCCTCACGCTCGGAGCCGCCGGGACCCGCCGCCATCCGGCCGGGGAGCTGGCGAACCGCCTGGTGAGCAACACCGCCACCACCGGTTACTTCCCGTTGACGCTGCTGGGCATGGCGACCGGGCTCGTCACCTCGGTCGGCGGCGTGGTCGCGCTGCTGATGACCGACTGGCGGGCGGGCGCCGCCTTCCTGGCCGCCGCGCCCGTCGCGTTGATCATCGTACGGACCTTCGTCACCCGGGTCTCCGGGCTCTACGGCCGCTACCAGGAGGCGCAGGGCCGGCTGGCCACCCGCCTCACCGACGCCCTGGCCGGCATCCGGACGGTACGCGCCTCGGGCACCGCCGGCCGTGAGATCGCCCGGGTGCTCGCCCCCCTCGCGGACCTGTCCAGCGCCGGCCGGGCCCTGTGGCGCGCGCAGGCGCGCGGCGTGTGGCAGATCGCCCTGCTGCCGCTGGTGGAGCTGCTGGTCCTCGCCGTGGCCGGATTCGGCGTCACAGACGGCCGTCTGGAGCCGGGCCAGCTCCTGGCCGTGGCCGGCTACACCGCCCTCGGCCTGACCTTCATCGAGCAGGTCGACGGGCTGATGGGGCTGGCCCACGCCCGCTCCGCGGCCCGGCGGGTGGGGGAGGTGCTGGCCCTGCCCTCCCCCGCCCCCGGCACCCACCCGCTGTCCGCGGGCCCCGGGGCCCTGTCGTTGCGCGGCGTCACCGTGACCCGCGAGGGCGCCCCGCTCCTGGACGGCGTCGACCTGGAGATCCCCGCCGGAGCGCTGACCGCCCTCGTCGGGCGTTCCGGGGCGGGCAAGACCACGCTGGCCCTGCTGGCCGGGCGGCTGACGGACCCCGACCGGGGGCAGGTGCTGCTCGACGGGCAGCGCCTCACCGACATCCGGCCGGACGCCCTGCGCGGCGCGGTCGCCTACGCCTTCGAACGCCCCGTGCTCCTCGGCGGCGACCTCGCCTCGGCCATCGCCTACGGCAGGCCCGAGCTCGACCTCGACGCCGTCCGGCGGGCCGCGCGCGCCGCGCACGTGGACGAGGTCGTCTGCCGTCTCCCGGACGGTTACCGGACCCCCGCCGACACCGCCCCGCTGTCCGGCGGCGAGCTCCAGCGCCTGGGCCTGGCGCGCGCGCTGGTACGGCGGGCCCGCCTGACCATTCTCGACGACGCCACCTCCAGCCTTGACACGGTGACCGAGGCTCAGGTGGCCCGCACCCTGCTGGAGGGCATGCGCGGGTCCACCCGGCTGGTCATCGCCCACCGCACCACCACCGCCGCCCGCGCCGACCTCGTCGTCTGGCTGGACGACGGCCGGATCCGCGCCCGGGGCACCCACCGGACACTGTGGCGAGACCCGTCCTACCGCGCCCTGTTCGCCTCCGACACCGGACCGGCCGACGGCGGACCGGCTGCCACCCAGCCCACCGGCAGCGGGCCGGCCGACGCCCACCCCACCGGCACCCGACCGGCCGACGGCGGACCGGCTGACGCTCAACCCACCGGCACCGAGTCGGCCGACGGCGGACCGGCCGGCGGCGGCTCGCCGGGGACGGAGGAAACGTGCCCGGCCCGTCTGTGACCCGCCCGCGGCCTGAGCCCGGCGACGTGGCCGCCCGCACCGCGGCGGGGTCCCCGGCGACGGACCGGTCCGTCGCCGCCGGGCTCAGGCTGCTGTCGGCGCTGCTGCGCCGCCGCAGGCGGCCCCTCGCCGCCGCCATGGCCTGGTCCCTCGTCGAGGCCGGTCCGGCATGGCTGTCCGGGCTGTTCGTCGCCGCCGCCGTCGACCGTGGTTTCCTGGCCGGCGACCCGGGCGCCGGCCTGGCCTGGCTCGCCCTCCTCGGGGCCGCGGTGCTGCTGCGAGCCGTGGCCACGCGGCTGATGTTCCCCCATCTGGCCGCGGTGGTGGAGCCGCTACGCGACGACCTCGTCACCGCCGTCGTCACCGCCACCGTCACCCGCGCCGCCCACGGCGGCGGGCCGCCCGACACCGCCGCCGTCAGCCGCCTCACCGAGCAGGTGGAGACGGTGCGGAACCTGGTGTCCGCACTGCTGCGGAGCAGCCGCTCGCTGGGCGTCTCCCTGATCGCCGTGCTCGGAGGGCTGCTGGTGCTGTCCCCCGTGGCCGCGGCCGTCGTCGCCGTACCCGTGCTCGTGGCGCTGGCCGTGTTCGCCAGGACGCTGCGCGTGCTCATGGTCCGCCAGCGCGAGCTCGTCCTCGCCGGCGAGGCGCTCACCGCCCAGGCCACCCCGATCCTGGCCGGACTGCGCGACATCGCCGCCTGCGGGGCGCAGTCCCAGGCGTACGCCACCGTGCGGACCGCCGTCACCGCCCACGCCGCGGCCACCCGGGCGCTGGCCTGGGCCGGCCTGGGCAGGCGGCTCGTCGTCACGCTCGGCGCGCACGTCCCGCTGCTCGGCCTGCTGGTCGCCGCCCGGCCGCTGACGGAGAACGGCCGGCTCAGCGCCGGAGAGGTCGTCGGAGCGATGACCTACCTGGCCACCGGTCTCGATCCGGCCCTGCGCTCGCTCACCGGCACCGTCGGCGGCTGGGGCGTGGCGCTCGCCGTCACGCTGCGCCGGATCGCCGAGACCGTCACCGTGCACGCCGTCCCCGCCCCGCCCGACGGCACCGCCTCCCCGGACGGCACCGCCCCGCCCGGTGACACCGCCCTGTCCGGTGGCGCCGCCTCCCCGGACGGACACGGGCTGCGGGCGGAGCGGCTGAGCTTCGCCTACGCGCCGCAGGCCACCCCCGTCGTGCGCGACCTCGACCTCACGGTCGCCGAAGGCGAACACCTGGCCGTGGTCGGCCCCAGCGGCATCGGCAAGTCCACACTGTCCATGCTGTTCACCGGGCTGAGCCGGCCCACCGGCGGGGAGATACGGCTCGGCGGGGTCCCGCTCCGGACGATAGCCGGACACGAGCTGCGGGCCATGGTGGCGCTCGTTCCGCAGGAGGCGTACGTCTTCACCGGGACGGTCCGGGAGAACCTCGCCTACCTCTGCCCCGCCGGGACCGCGGACGCCAGGCTGCGCGGGGCGGCGGAGGCGGTGGGCGCCGGCACGCTCGTCGAACGGCTCGGCGGCCTCGACGCCGTGATCGACGGACCGTCCACGCTGTCGGCCGGCGAGAGACAGCTCATCGCCCTGGCCCGCGCCTACGCCTCCCCGGCCCGCCTGGTCGTCCTGGACGAGGCCACCTGCCACCTCGACCCGGCCGCCGAGGCGGTGGCGGAGACGGCGTTCGCGGCCAGGCACGGCACCCTGATCGTGATCGCGCACCGGATCAGCTCCGCGCGCAGGGCGCGACGCGTCCTCC
Organism: Streptosporangium sp. NPDC048886; assembly: GCF_055586905.1. Lineage (NCBI taxonomy): Bacteria > Bacillati > Actinomycetota > Actinomycetes > Streptosporangiales > Streptosporangiaceae > Streptosporangium > Streptosporangium sp. NPDC048886. The sequence continues at coordinate 43,997 of NZ_JBVJHH010000029.1, read as the reverse complement.
TGATGGACGGCGCCACCGTGCTCACCGGCTCCCATCATGACCTGGCGGCCCGATCCCCCCTGTACGCCGTCATGGTCGGCCTGTGGCAGCACGACCACGGCGCTCCGTCCATGAACGGTTGACGGCTCCCGGGAGGGGCCGGCCGCCCCCGGCACCCGCGCCGGAGAGCGGCGCGGGCGGGGGCCGCCGTCCTACTTGGACGTGCCGTGCCAGCTGCTCCACAGCGCCGCGTAGGAGCCCTCGGCCGCGACGAGCTCGTCGTGGGAGCCGAGCTCGCTGATCCGGCCGTCCTCGACCACCGCGACCCGGTCGGCGTCGTGCGCCGTGTGGAGGCGGTGGGCGATGGCGATCACGGTGCGGCCGTCGAGGACGGCGGCCAGCGACCGCTCCAGGTTGCGCGCCGCCCTGGGGTCGATCAGCGAGGTGGCCTCGTCCAGCACCAGGGTGTGCGGGTCGGCCAGGACCAGGCGGGCGAGGGCGAGCTGCTGCGCCTGGGCGGCCGAGACCGGCTCGCCGCCGGAGCCGACGGCCGTGTCCAGGCCGCCGGGCAGCGCCTCGACCCACTCCAGGGCGTCCACGGCCGACAGCGCCGCGCGGACCTGGGAGTCGTCCGCGTCGGGGCGGGCGATCAGCACGTTGTCGCGCAGGGTGCCCCGGAACACGTGGTGCTCCTGGGTGACCAGGGCGACGTGACCGCGCAGGTCGTCCAGCGGGAGCTCGACCAGGGGGGTGCCGCCGACCGTGACCGCGCCGCTGCGCGGGCCGTGGATGCCCGCGAGCAGGCGGCCCAGCGTGGACTTGCCCGCGCCGGACGGGCCGACCATCGCCAGCCGCTCCCCGGGCTGGACCACCAGGTCGATGCCGTGCAGCACGTCGTGGCCCTCGCGGTAGGCGTAGCGGACGCCGCTGGCCCGCAGTTCCTCTCCGTCGGGAGTGCCGGGACCGGCCTCGCGGTCGTCCGGCACCTCGGCGACCCCCAGCAGGCGGGCCATGGAGGCCCCGCCGACCTGGAGCTCGTCGATCCACATGAGCAGCCGGTCGAGCGGGTCGATGAGCTGCTGCACGTAGAGCGTGGCCGCGGTGACCTGCTCCAGCGAGACCCAGCCCCGGATGTAGAACATGCCGCCGATGACGAGCGTCGCCACGATCGGGATCACGTAGCCGAGCTCGACCGCCGGGAACCAGACCGTGCGCAGCCCCAGGGTGTAGCGTTCGGCCGCCCACGACCGGGAGATGTCGGTGTCGGTGCGGCGGTGCCGCCGGGCCTGCAGGCCCAGGGCCTCCACCGCGCGGGCGCCGCCGACCGTCTCGGCCAGGCCGTCGGTCATGTCCGCGTAGGCGGCGCTCTCGCGCAGATAGCCGTCCCGGGCCCGCTTGAGGTACCACCGGGTGGAGATCCACAGGATCGGCGCGGCCAGCAGCGAGGGCAGCGCGAGCAGCGGCCCCACCACCAGCAGCGCGCCGACGGTGATCACGCAGGTGACCAGCGCGATCAGCGTCTCGGGTACGGCGTGCCGTACCGTGCGCGACAGCGCGTCCACGTCCCGCGAGGTCCGGGTGATGAGGTCGCCGGATCCGGCGCGCTCGACCGTGGACAGCGGCAGGCCGAGCACCCGGCCTACGAACTCCTCGCGCAGCTCGGCGAGGACCTTCTCGCCGAGCCTGGAGGAGGCGTAGACCGCGGCCCTGACCAGCACCGCCTGCGCGACCAGGAAGCCGCCGATGGCCAGCGCCACCATGGTGACGTCGACCCCGGTGCCGTCGTGCACCCCCTGGACCAGCCGGCCCAGCAGCCACGGCACCGCCAGGCCCGCGACGGCGGCCAGGCCGTGCAGGCCGAGCGCCACCGTCAGGTCGCGGGGGTATTTCAACGTGAGCCTGCGGGCGTACGCCCGGACCTGCGCCTGGTCGGCGACGGGCAGGATCTGCCTGCTCATGCCTTCTCCTCCGCCCGCCACTCGGAACCTGTGCTCACACGATCACGACGCCCTTCCGCTCGCCCGCTCACGAGTCTTCCCCTCTGGTGACCACGGCGGTGTAGGCCGGCACGGTCGCCAGCAGCTCCCGGTGCGTCCCCTGGGCGTGCACGACGCCGCCCTCGACGTAGATCACATGGTCGGTGCGGTCGAGCACCAGCGGGCTGGTCGTGCAGACCAGCGTGGTCTTGCCCGCCCGGGCCTTGGCCAGCCGGTCGGCGATGCGCGCCTCGCTGTGGGCGTCGACCGCGCTGGTGGGCTCGATGAGGATGAGCACCTCCGGGTCGGCCGTCAGCGCCCTGGCCAGGCGGAGCCGCTGCTGCTGGCCGCCGGAGAACTCCCGGCCCGACTCGGCGACGTGTCCGTCGAGGCCGTCGGGCAGCGCCTCGACGATGTCCTCGGCGCAGGCGGTGTGCAGCGCGCCGGCGATGTCGGCGGCGGAGGCCCCGCCGGAGACGTCGAGCTCGTCCCTGAGCACGCCGGCGAAGAGCTTCGCGCCGTTGTCGGCGACCAGGATCCGGCGGCGGACCTCGGCGATCGGCAGGGTGTCCAGCGGCACGTCGCCGAAGTCGACGTCGCCGTCGCTGTAGCGGCCGAGCCGGTCGGCGATCGCGACGGCGTCCTCGGGCGTGGCCGCCGCGACGGCGGTGAACACGCCGGGGCGGACCGCGACCCCGGAGGCCACGTCGCGCAGCAGGCCCCCGCCCGAGTGGCCGGTGCCGCCGTCCACCTCCGGCTCCAGGTTGAGGATCCGCACCACCCGGCGGGCCGCGACGTGTCCCTTGGTCAGCTTGTCGGCCGCCTCGGTCAGCGCCCGCATGGGGGCGATCAGGAAGACCGCGTAGCCGTAGAAGGCGACGAGCTGGCCGGGGGTGATCTTGTCCTCGATCGCGAAGGTCGCGCCCAGCCAGGTGACGCCGGCGATGAGCAGGCCGGGCAGCAGGATCTGCGCGCCCTCCAGGGTCGACTCGACCGCGGCCACCCGCACGCCCGCGTGCCGCACCCGCTGCGACTCCTCGGCGTAGCGGTCGGCGAAGACCTGCTCGCCGCCGATGCCGCGCAGCACCCGCAGGCCGGCGACGATGTCGGCGGCGCGGGTGGACAGGTCGCCCTGGAGGTCGCGGTGGGCGTGCTGGCGCCGGTGCAGCGGCCGGAGCAGGGGGACGACGGCGACGGCCATGACCGGCACTCCGATGAGCACGGTCAGGCCGAGCGGCAGCGAGGCCCTGATCAGGATGACGGTCACCGTGACGATGGCGACGATCGCACCGGTGCCCCTGAGCAGGATGTCCATCGCGCTGCCGATGTGGGCGATGTCGGAGTTGCCGACGCTGACCACCTCGCCGGTGGACATGCGCTTGGGCAGGGTCGCGCCCAGCCGGGTCGACTGCCTGACGGTGACCTGGACGGTCCGGTAGGCGGCGCACAGCCAGTTGTAGACGGCCATCCGGTGCCGGAGGATGCCGGCGGCCGCCTGCACGATCCCCAGGCCGAGCAGCACGGCGCCCCAGGTGACGAGGGCCGGGGTGTCCTTGGCCCTGATGGCGTCGATGCCCTCGCCCATCGCGGTCGGCACCAGCGCCATCGCCAGCCACCACAGGGTGGCGTAGCCGATGCCGAGAAACAGGGAGCCCGCCTGCATGCGGGCGATCCAGCACAGGTATCGGACCGGGCTGCGGGCGTCAGGGGTGCCGGGGTCGGCGACAGGTAGGGAGCGCATAGCCAGTCCAGGCTGACAAACTCCTTCCTCAGCAGGCAAACCATTTTCTGACCTCCGGCGACGTCAAGCAGGGTTGACAGCCACTTGATGTCAACCTAAATTGACAGACATGAGCGATACGGCGCAGCTGGCCTCCGACGCCGGCAGCCGCGATCCGGCCGTCGGCCTGCGGGCCGTGCGGGCGCTGCGGATGCTGGTCGACCGGCTGGAGGCCCTTCAGGTGGAGAACGCCAGGCAGCAGGGCTGGTCCTGGCAGGAGATCGCCAACTGCCTGGAGGTCACCCGGCAGGCGGTGCACAAGAAGTACGCAGGGGGCCGCGGCCTGTTGAGGCGGGAGAAATAAACATGTTCGAACGGTTCACACACGAAGCCCGGCAGGTCGTGACGCTCGCGCAGACGAACGCCCGGCGGCTTCACCACAGCCGGATCGGCACCGAGCATCTCCTGCTCGGCCTGTGCGAGCAGCCGGCCACCCTGTCGGCACGCCTTCTGGCCCGGCACGGGCTCGACCATGCGGAGGCGTCCGCCGCGGTGGTCCGCCTCATCGGCCCCGCACCGGACGGGGAGCTGGACAGGGACGCCCTGGAGACGATCGGCATCGACCTCGACGCGATCCGGGAGAAGGTCGAAGCGGCCTTCGGCCCCGGCGCCCTCGACCGGAGACCGGAGCAAGACCACCGTGGCCGCCTCCGCAGCGGCCGTCACATCCCGTTCTCCCCCCATGCGAAGAAAACCCTGGAGCTCTCCCTGCGGGAGGCTCTCGCCCTCAAGCACAGGCACATCGGCGACGGCCATATCCTCCTGGGCCTGCTCCGGGGAGGCGACGACCTGGCCCGCCGTGTCCTCGACGAGGCGCGCATCGACACGGGGACGCTGCGCCGGGAGATCGTCGAGAACATCGGCCCCCACCGAGCCGCCGGTTAGAACCCGCCCGACGCCACCTGTATGACGCCGCCCGCCCCGGTGCCCGGCCTCATCGGTCGGATACCGGGACGGGCGGCGTCCGCGTGAACCGCGCGGATCCGCGACGCCCGTGCCCGGCACGGAAACGCGGGCCGTACCGGATGAGAATCCGGTACGGCCCGCGCCCGCTCCTACCCGTCCGGCTACTTCGACGCCTTGAGGTAGTCCCGGTTCATCTGGGCGATGGTGTCCAGCGGGATGCCCTTGGGGCAGACCGCGGTGCACTCGCCGGTGTTGGTGCAGCCGCCGAAACCCTCGGCGTCCATCTGCTCGACCATGGCCTTGGCGCGGGAGTCGCGCTCGGGCTGGCCCTGCGGGAGGAGGCTGAGGTGAGTGATCTTGGCCGCGGTGAAGAGGGAGGCCGAACCGTTCGGGCAGGCGGCGACGCACGCGCCGCAGCCGATGCAGGTGGCCGCGTCGAACGCCGCGTCGGCGTCGACCTTCTTGACCGGGACGCTGTGCGCGTCGGGGGCGGACCCGGCGGGAACGGAGACGAAACCGCCCGCCTGGATGATCCGGTCGAACGCCGAGCGGTCCACGACCAGGTCCTTCACCACCGGGAAGGGCGCGGCGCGCCACGGCTCGATGGTGATGACCGCGTTGTCCTCGAAGTGCCGCATGTGGAGCTGGCAGGTGGTGGTGGCCACCTGCTCGCCGTGCGCGACGCCGTTGATGACCATGCCGCACATGCCGCAGATGCCCTCGCGGCAGTCGTGGTCGAAGGCCACCGGGTCGTCGCCCTCCAGGATGAGACGCTCGTTGAGCACGTCGAGCATCTCCAGGAAGGACATGTCGGGAGACACGTCCTCGACGCGGTAGGTGACCATGCGGCCCTTGTCCTGGGGGCCCTTCTGGCGCCAGACCTTGAGAGTGAGGTTCACTTGTAACTCCGCTGGCTCATCTTGACGTACTCGTAGTCGAGGTCTTCCTTGTGCAGGACCGGGCCCTGCTCGCCGTACTCCCAGGCCGCGACGTAGGCGAAGTTCTCGTCGTCGCGCAGGGCCTCGCCGTCGGCGTCCTGCGACTCGGCGCGGAAGTGACCGCCGCACGACTCGGTGCGGTGCAGCGCGTCGATGCACATGAGTTCGGCCAGGTCGAAGAAGTCGGCCACCCGGCCGGCCCGCTCCAGTGCCTGGTTGAGCTCGTCGGCCTCGCCGGAGACCTTCACGTTCTTCCAGAACTCCTCGCGGAGCTCGGGGATCCGCTCCAGCGCCTTGCGCAGCGACTCCTCGGTCCGCTCCATGCCGCAGTAGTCCCACATGAGCTTGCCCAGCTCACGGTGGTAGGAGTCGGCGGTGCGGCTGCCGTTGTTCGACAGCAGCCTGTCGATCTTCTGGCGGACCGCGATCTCGGCCTCGGCCACGGCCTCCTCGTCGACCTCTCCGTAGGGGCCGTTGGCGAGGTAGTCGCCGATCGTGGTCGGCAGCACGAAGTAGCCGTCGGCCAGACCCTGCATCAGCGCGGAGGCGCCGAGGCGGTTGGCGCCGTGGTCGGAGAAGTTGGCCTCGCCGATCACGAACAGGCCGGGGATCGTGGACTGCAGGTCGTAGTCGACCCACAGGCCGCCCATCGTGTAGTGCACGGCGGGGTAGATGCGCATCGGCTGGGTGTAGGGGTCCTCGCCGGTGATGCGCTCGTACATCTCGAAGAGGTTGCCGTACTTCTTCTCCACCGCGTCGCGGCCGAGCCGCTTGATCGCGTCGGCGAAGTCGAGGTAGACGCCCAGGCCGCCGGGGCCGACGCCGCGGCCCTCGTCGCAGACGTTCTTGGCCGCGCGGGAGGCGATGTCACGCGGGACCAGGTTGCCGAACGCCGGGTAGATGCGCTCCAGGTAGTAGTCGCGCTCCTCCTCGGGGATCTGCGAGACGGGCCGGTCGTCGCCCGCCTTCAGCGGCACCCACACGCGGCCGTCGTTGCGCAGCGACTCCGACATCAGGGTCAGCTTGGACTGGTAGTCGCCGCTGACCGGGATGCAGGTCGGGTGGATCTGCGTGTAGCAGGGGTTGGCGAACATCGCGCCGCGCCGGTGCGCCCGCCAGATCGCCGTGGTGTTGCAGCCCTTGGCGTTGGTGGACAGGAAGAACACGTTGCCGTAGCCGCCGCTGGCCAGCACGACCGCGTCGGCGACGTGCCGCTCGATCTCGCCGGTGACCATGTCGCGGACGATGACGCCGCGCGCCCGGCCGTCGGAGACGATCAGGTCGAGCATCTCGTGGCGGGTGTGCATCTCCACGGTCCCGGCCGCGATCTGCCGCTCCAGCGCCTGGTAGGCGCCCAGCAGCAGCTGCTGGCCCGTCTGGCCGCGGGCGTAGAAGGTCCGGGAGACCTGCGCGCCGCCGAAGGAGCGGGTGTCGAGCAGGCCGCCGTACTCGCGGGCGAACGGCACGCCCTGGGCCACGGCCTGGTCGATGATGTTCACGCTGACCTGGGCGAGCCGGTAGACGTTGGACTCGCGGGCGCGGAAGTCGCCGCCCTTGACGGTGTCGTAGAACAGCCGGTAGATCGAGTCGCCGTCGCCGCGGTAGTTCTTGGCCGCGTTGATGCCGCCCTGGGCCGCGATGGAGTGCGCGCGCCGGGGCGAGTCCTGGTAGCAGAACGACTTGACGTTGTAGCCCAGCTCGCCGAGGGTCGCGGCGGCCGAGCCGCCCGCGAGACCGGTGCCGATGACGATGACGTTGAGCTTGCGCTTGTTGGCCGGGTTGACCAGCTTGGCGCTGAACTTCCGCTTCTCCCAGCGGTCCTCGATCGGACCCTCGGGAGCCTTGGTGTCGCGGATCGGCTCGCCTTCGGTGTATTTCAGGGTCGTCATCGTCCGATCACCGTTCCTCGTTCGCTACGCGGATGGCCTGCTCCGCGGCGTCCGCCGCCGCGCTCACTGCGTCGGGTCCGCTCACTTGACCACTCCGGCCATGACCGCGATGGGGACCGCGAGGAAACCGAGGACCAGCACCGCGGAGATCGCGGCGGCCACGCCCCTGAGCGGGCGGTAGCTGCGGCCGCTCGCCAGCCCGAGCGTCTGGAACGCGCTCCACAGGCCGTGCCTCAGGTGCAGGCCGACCATGACGACCGCGAGCACGTAGAAGATCGTGACCCACCAGCGCGAGGGGTCGAAGCCCTGCACCAGCTTCTCGTACGGCGTGCCGTCCCAGCCGGCCGGGTTGACCGTGCCGAAGGTCAGGTCCAGCAGGTGCCAGATGACGAACAGGACGATGACGACGCCGCCGTAGCGCATGGTGTGCACGGCGTAGCCGCCCGCCTGGGACTTGCGCTTGGCCGCGTACTTGACCGGGCGGGCCTTGCTCGCCCGGCGGGCCAGGGAGATCGCCGACCACATGTGCAGGCCGACCGCCACGGCCAGCACGACCTCGACGACGGTCAGCAGGACGCGCCTGGGGACGATCGGCTCGCCCATGGTCCGCAGGAACTCGGCGTAGGCGTTGAAGGACTCGGCGCCGAAGAAACTCTTGAGGTTCCCGGCCATGTGGCCGATGAGGAAGAGCACCAGGATGGCGCCCGTGACGGCCATCACCGCCTTTTTCCCGTTGGAGGTGCCCAGCAGCCCGCCGGGCCTGTCGGGCTTCGCGTTCTTCGCGGCGGCGTCCGCGGGGGGGTTGACCCGCGCGGTGGCGGATCCGCGCTCAATCGTGGCAGTCACGTACGTGACGCTAGGAAACGCGCTTTACCTGCGTCCAAGTCATCACGGATGTGGTTTCCATAGCCTGTGGCTATTACCTCTGCGTCCGGGGAGTTTACCCGGGCGGGTCCCGCGGGCCGGTGCGAGCAATCTCACATCCTCCCCGGCACCGGGGGGCGCCCCGGATCCGGCACCGCCCCCTCCGTACGCTAGGGAAGCGTGCAGCTTCAGCAACTGGCCTATTTCGTGGCGGTCGCCGAGGCCCGGCACTTCACTCAGGCCGCCGAACGGATGCGCGTCGCCCAGCCGTCGCTCAGCAAGCAGGTCAAGGCCCTGGAGGCCGAGCTCGGCGCGCCGCTGTTCAGCCGCGCCAGGGGGAACGTCACCCTCACCCCGGCCGGGGAGGCCCTGCTGCCGCTGGCGCGCCGGATGCTGGCCGACGCCGAGACCGCGCGGCGTGAGGTCGGCGAGCTGGCCGGGCTGCGCCGCGGCCGGGTGCGGCTGGGCGCCACGCCCTCCCTCTGCGCCGGGCTGATGGCCGACGCGCTGGCCAGGTTCCACCGCGCCTACCCCGGCATCGAGCTGCTCGTCGAGGAGGGCGGCTCACGCGACCTGGTCCGCACCCTCGCCCGCGGCCAGCTCGACCTGGCGCTGATCATCCTGCCCCTGCAGAGCGACGACCCCGCCCTGGTCACCGAGGAGATCCTGCGGGAGAACCTGGTCGTCGTCTCCCCCTCCGCCGCGCCCGCGCGCAGGCCGTACATGCGGATAGAGGAGCTGCGCGGGCAGCCGATGGTGATGTTCCGGCGCGGCTACGACCTGCGGGAGGCCACCCTCGGCGCCTGTCGTCATGCCGGGTTCGAGCCGAGGCTGGCGGTCGAGGGCGGCGAGATGGACGCCGTGCTCCGTTTCGTGGAGGCCGGGCTGGGCATCGCCCTGGTCCCCTCGATGGTCCTGGACGGCCGCCCCGGTCTGAGCGGGACGCCGCTGGCGCCTCCCGGGCTCCGCCGCACCATCGCCATCGCCCACCGCAAGGACGTCGAGCCCACCCGCGCCGCCCAGGCCTTCCGCGCGACCCTGCTGTTCTATCTCGCCGAGGCCGCCCACGACGGCAGCCTCCCCGAAGGTGTGGAATTGATCACCACGGCTTGAGCGACCCATTTCCCGGATGGCATACCGGAGAAGGCGCGGGCCGTACAAGATGGTCAAGGTCCGCGAGCGACTGCGCCGCGGCGGGGAGCGGCGGGACGTCCGCTCCGGGCCCGACCACCGCCGCAGCCGGGAGCCTGGGACGAGACCGATCGCTGTCCCATAAGTCCTGGTGTCACACTATTCTGCATAGCGTTAATAGGTGCTCCCCGATCCCGCAAAGAGGCGTCAGTGACCGCCCCTCCCCCCGACACGCTCACGATCCTCCTCATCGAGGACGACGCGGGCGATGCCTTCCTCGTGGAGGAGCTGCTCGGCGAGGCGGACAACCCGCCGAAGATCATCTGGGTGCGCAGTCTGGCGGAGAGCCGCGTACGGCTGACCGAGGACGTCCAGTGCGTGCTCGTGGACCTCTCGCTCCCGGACGCGACCGGCCTCGAAGCGCTGGAGCAGGTGCTGTCCATGGCGCCGCACGCCGCCGTCCTCGTGCTGACCGGACTGAACGACACCCACGTGGGCACCGAGGCCGTGGCGGCCGGCGCCCAGGACTTCCTGGTCAAGCAGGACGTGGAGGCCCGGCTGCTGGCGCGGGCGATCCGCTACGCGATGGAGCGCAAACGCGCCGACCTGGCCCAGCGCAGGCTGGTCGAGGTCGAGCTGCTCACCAAGGAGAACTCCCGCCTCGAACGCGGGCTGCTGCCGGTGCCGCTGCTGGAGACCGAACATCTGGAGCACCAGGCCCGCTACCTGCCGGGCCGCAGACGGGCCCTGCTCGCCGGCGACTTCTGGGACACCGTGCAGAGCCCCGACGGCGCCGTGCACGTGGTGGTCGGCGACGTGTGCGGGCACGGCCCGGACGAGGCCGCGCTGGGGGTCGCGCTCCGGATCGCCTGGCGGACCCTGGTCCTGGCCGGGCACACCGGCAACGATCTGCTGCGCACCCTCGACTCGGTGCTCCGCCTCGAACGCAAGTCCGCGGAGATCTTCACGACGCTGTGCATCGTCACGATCGACCCCGCCCTCAGCACCGCGCGCATGCACGTGGTCGGCCATCCGCCGCCCCTGCTGATCCGCGACGGGACGGTCGGCGTGGTGCCGGGCACCCCCTCGGGACCGCCGCTCGGGATCTTCCAGGGCGTGGACTGGACGGAGATCGAGGTGCCGCTGGGCCGTGACTGGTCCCTGCTGCTCTACACCGACGGCCTGATCGAGGCCACCGTCGGCGGCGGGCCCGACCTGCTCGGCACCGAGGGTCTGCTCCGCCTGGTCCACGAGCAGGGCGGGATCCACCTCGACCGGCTCATCGACCGGGTGACCGAGCTCAACCAGGACGCGCTCAGCGACGACCTGGCGACCGTGCTCATCTCACGGAACGGGCGGGGATGAGCGACCGCCCCCGCCCCCTGCCCGCCGCCGCGCCGGCGACGGGCTTCGGGAAGCTGCGCGTGGGGCAGTGGTTCCTGCTCGCGGGGGTGTCCGTCACGCTGATCTTCACCATCGCCGGAGCCTTCACCATCTCCTCGATCGAGAAGACCCGCCAGGCCAGGGTGGCCGTGGTGGACGTCGTCGACCCCGCGGCGCTGCGCATCCTGGAGATCTCCAACGCGCTGACCTCGCAGGAGAGCTCGGTGCGGGCCTACGGCAGGACCAACGAGGAGTCGTCCCTCCAGGACTACCGCCGGTCGGTCACCGCGGAGGCCGACGCGCTGGCCGCGCTCGACCCCCTGCTGCCCCGGATGCCGGAGCGGCAGGCGGTCGGCGCCGAGGTCGCCCGGCTGAAGGCGGCCGGAGACGCCTGGCGGCGCGACTACGCCGACAGGCTCATCGCCTCCGTGCCGACGCTGGGGACCGAGGCCAGCAACCGGCAGAACGCGCCCGTCAACGCCGCGCGGTTCACCGAGATCCGCCGCTCGCTCACCGCGCTCCAGGACCACCTGAACCGGCTGCACGCCGAGGGCGGCGCCCGGCTGGAGGAGGGCTGGCAGGCTCTCTACGTCGCGCTCATCGGGGTGGCCGGCGTGCTGGTCCTGGCCGCGATCGGCTTCACGCTCATCGTCCGGTACGCGGTGCTGCGCCCGACGGCGGAGCTGACCGGCCAGGTCCGCGCCGTCGCCCAGGGAGACTTCGACCACAAGCTCAGGGTCGAGCGCCCCTCCGAGCTGGCCGAGCTCTCCAGCCACGTGGACGCCATGCGCCGCCGCATCCTCGCCGAGTGGCGGCGGGCCTCCGAGGCGCAGGGCAAGCTGGAGGAGCAGGCGGCGGAGCTGCGGCGCTCCAACGGCGAGCTGGAGCAGTTCGCCTACGTGGCCAGCCACGACCTGCAGGAACCGCTGCGCAAGGTCGCCAGCTTCACCCAGATGCTCGACCAGCGCTACGGCGACCAACTCGACGAGCGGGCCAAGCAGTACATCGCCTTCGCGGTGGACGGCGCCAAGCGCATGCAGCTGCTGATCAACGACCTGCTCGACTTCTCCCGGGTCGGCCGGCTCGGCGGCGAGCGGACCACGATCGACTCCGGCGCGGCCCTGCGGTCCGCCCTGAACAACCTCTCGACCACGATCGAGGAGACCGAGGCCACGGTCACCTCCGACGACCTGCCCGAGGTGCACGGCAACCGGGCCCAGCTCGCCCAGCTCTTCCAGAACCTCGTCGGCAACGCGCTCAAGTTCCGCTCGCAGGAGTCCCCGCGCATCCACATCGGCGTACGGCGCGACGGGGACATGTGGGAGTTCTCCTGCGCGGACAACGGGATCGGCATCGAGAGCAAATACACTGACAGGATCTTCCTGATCTTCCAGCGCCTGCACGGCCGCGACGCCTACGCGGGCACCGGAATCGGGCTGGCGCTGTGCAAGAAGATCGTCGAATACCACGGCGGCCGGATCTGGGTGGACGGCGAGGAGACCGACAGGCCCGGGACGACCTTCCGCTGGACGCTTCCCTCTGGAGATGTGGATGAATGACCTGCGCTGGATCGACGTGCTCCTGGTCGAGGACGATCCGGGCGACGTCCTGCTGACCCGGGAGGCGTTCGAGCTCAACAAGGTGCGCAACAAGCTGCACGTCGTCAACGACGGCGAGCAGGCCATGGCCTTCCTGCGCAAGGAGGGCGAGTACGCCGACATGCCCCGGCCGGACCTGATCCTGCTGGACCTCAACCTGCCCCGCAAGGACGGCCGGGAGGTGCTCCAGGACATCAAGGCCGACGAGAAGCTCCGCAGGATCCCCGTGGTGGTGCTGACCACGTCGGAGTCCGAGGAGGACATCCTGCGCAGCTACAACCTGCACGCCAACGCCTACGTCTCCAAGCCGGTCGACTTCGACCAGTTCATCAACGTGGTCCGGCGGATCGACGACTTCTTCGTCACCGTCGTCAAGCTGCCCAGCTCCGACCAGCACTACTGACCTGCGTCCCACCCGCCGTAGGCCGGGCTGACCGGGGATCTCCCTGGAGCCCCGTTCAGCCCGCGTTCCTGACAGGTCGATGACCTCTCCCTGACCAACGTGACAGGAATCACATCCGGTCAGTGAAAATGTGAGTGACCCTTCTCACATAATCCCCGGGCTCCGTCGTAACGTATCCCCACCAATAACACGCGCGCACGTGTGAGCCGGCGCGACCATGGCCCAGCGCGCGGCACAACTGAAACGACCCGGACCCCCGGCGAGCAGGGTCCGCGGGAGGTGGAGAGGTCTCCGATGACCCAGACAACGGCCGACAGCCCGGCCAGAAGGCAGCGTGCGCAGATCAAGGAGCGCACTCTCCGTACCGATCCGTGGTGGCGCTATCCACTGATCACTTTCATCATCTTCATGGCGTTCCTCGTCTACGCGACGTGGGCGATCTTCGACGCGGACTTCTTCGTGTCCCCGTACCATGCTCCGTTCGCCTCCCCGTGTCTGGCGGAGGCGAGCTGCCCGCCGGAGTCGCGGCTGTTCGGCTTCGCGCCCTTCGGTGACTGGTACACCCTGCCGCCGGGCCTGCTGATCCTGGGGCTGCCCGCCGGCTTCCGCTTCACCTGCTACTACTACCGCAAGGCCTACTACCGGGGCTTCTGGCTGTCGCCCCCGGCCTGCGCGGTCAACGAGCCGCACGGCAAATACACCGGCGAGTCCCGCTTCCCGCTGATCCTGCAGAACATCCACCGCTACTTCTTCTACGCGGCGATCGTGGTCGGCCTGATCCTCGCCATCGACGCGGTGAAGGCCCTCATCGGCAGGCCGGCGGGGCTCGGGACGTGGATCCTCATCGTCAACGCCGTACTGATCAACCTGTACACGCTGTCGTGCCACTCCTGCCGCCACATCACGGCCGGGCGCCTGAACCACTTCTCCAAGCACCCGATCCGATACCGGGCGTGGGGCTTCGTCTCCAAGCTCAACGCCAAGCACCAGGAACTGGCACTGGTCTCGATGTTCTCGGTCATGGGCGCCGACCTCTACGTCCGGCTGGTCGCCAAGGGCATCGTCAACTTCCCGTTCGCATAAGGATCAGCTGTGGAAATCGAGCGTCACGAATACGACGTCGTCGTCATCGGCGCCGGCGGGGCAGGACTGCGGGCGGCCATCGAGGCCCGCCAGCAGGGCAAGCGGACGGCGATCGTCTGCAAGTCGTTGTTCGGCAAGGCGCACACCGTCATGGCCGAGGGCGGCGCGGCCGCCGCCATGGGCAACGTCAACAGCGCCGACAACTGGATGGTGCACTTCCGCGACACCATGCGCGGCGGCAAGTTCCTCAACAACTGGCGGATGGCCGAGCTGCACGCCAAGGAGGCTCCCGACCGGGTCTGGGAGCTGGAGGCGTGGGGCGCGCTGTTCGACCGCACCAAGGACGGCAAGATCAGCCAGCGTAACTTCGGCGGGCACGAATACCCCCGGCTGGCCCACGTCGGCGACCGTACCGGCCTGGAGCTGATCCGCACCCTGCAGCAGCGTGTGGTCGCGCTCCAGCAGGAGGACGAGAAGCTGCACGGCGACGCCGAGGCCTACATCAAGGTCTTCCAGGAGTGCACGGTCACCCGCCTGCTCAAGGACGGGGGCGCGATCTCCGGCGCCTTCGGCTACTGGCGGGAGAACGGCAAGCTCATCCTGTTCGACACCCCCGCGGTCGTGCTGGCCACCGGCGGCATCGGCAAGTCCTACGTGGTGACCTCCAACTCCTGGGAATACACCGGGGACGGCCACGCGCTGGCGCTGCTGGCCGGGGCGAAGCTGATCAACATGGAGTTCATCCAGTTCCATCCCACCGGGATGGTCTGGCCGCCCTCGGTCCGCGGCATCCTCGTCACCGAGTCCGTCCGCGGCGACGGCGGGGTGCTGAAGAACTCCGAGGGCAAGCGCTTCATGTTCGACTACATCCCCGAGGTGTTCAAGGACAAATACGCCACCACCGAGGAGGAGGGCGACCGCTGGTACACCGACCAGGCCAACAACCGCCGTCCGCCGGAGCTGCTCCCCCGTGACGAGGTGGCGCGGGCCATCAACTCCGAGGTGAAGGCCGGCCGCGGATCCCCGCAGGGCGGCGTCTACCTCGACGTCTCCACCCGGCTCCCGGCCGCCGAGATCATCCGGCGGCTGCCGTCGATGCACCACCAGTTCAAGGAGCTGGCCGACGTCGACATCACCAAGGAGGCCATGCAGGTCGGGCCGACCTGCCACTACATCATGGGCGGCGTCGAGGTCGACGCCGACACCGGCGCGGCGGACGTCCCCGGCCTGTTCGCGGCGGGCGAGGTCTCCGGCGGCATGCACGGCTCCAACCGGCTCGGCGGCAACTCGCTGTCGGACCTGTTGGTGTTCGGCCGCCGCGCGGGCGCCGGAGCGGCCTCGTACGTGGACGGGCTCGCCGCCCGGCCGAAGATCTCCCAGGACTCGGTGGACGCCGCCAGGGCGGAGGCGCTCGCCCCGCTGGAGCGCGGGGGCGAGAACCCCTACGAGGTCCACCAGGAGCTGCAGCGGACGATGAACGAGCTGGTCGGCATCATCCGCAAGGCCGAGGAGGTCACCGAGGCGCTGGAGGCGGTGGGCAAGCTCAAGGAGCGGGCCCAGGGAGTCGGCGCGCCCGGCAGCCGGATCTACAACCCGGGCTGGCACCTCTCCCTCGACCTGCGCAACATGCTCCTGGTCTCCGAGTGCGTGGCCAAGGCGGCCCTGATCCGCCAGGAGAGCCGCGGCGGCCACACCCGCGACGACTTCCCCGGCATGTCGGCCGAGTGGCGCCGCAAGCTCCTGGTGTGCGGCCTGTCCCCCGACGGCTCCGGTGTGACCGTCGAGGAGAAGGTCCAGCCCTCGATGCGCGAGGACCTGATCACGCTGTTCGATCGGGACGAGCTGAAGAAGTACATCACCCAGGAAGAGCTGGCCGACTTCGACGCGTTGGTCAAGGAGTAGCCATGAGTTACAAGGCGAAGTTCCGCGTGTGGCGGGGCGAGGGCGGCGAGGGCAAGCTGGAGGACTTCACCGTCGAGGTGAACGAGGGCGAGGTCGTCCTCGACATCATCCACCGGCTCCAGGCCACCCAGGCCCCCGACCTGGCGGTCCGCTGGAACTGCAAGGCCGGCAAGTGCGGCTCCTGTTCCATGGAGATCAACGGCAAGCCCAAGCTCGGCTGCATGACCCGGATGTCCACCTTCACGGAGGACGAGACGATCACGGTGACGCCCATGCGGACGTTCCCGGTGATCAAGGACCTGGTCACGGACGTGTCGTTCAACTACCAGAAGGCCCGGGAGATCCCCTCCTTCACCCCGCCGTCGGACGTGAAGCCCGGCGAATACCGCATGCAGCAGATCGACGTCGAGCGGTCCCAGGAGTTCCGCAAGTGCATCGAGTGCTTCATGTGCAACAACGTCTGTCACGTGATCCGTGACCACGAGGAGAACAAGACCAACTTCGCCGGTCCGCGCTTCCTGATGCGGATCGCCGAGCTGGACATGCACCCCTACGACGTGACCGACCGCAAGGAGGCCGCCCAGGAGGAGCACGGCCTGGGCTACTGCAACATCACCAAGTGCTGCACCGAGGTCTGCCCCGAGCACATCAAGATCACCGACAACGCGCTGATCCCGATGAAGGAGCGCGTGGTCGACCGCCGCTACGACCCGCTGGTCTGGCTGGGCAACAAGATCTTCAAGAGGTCCGGCTCGAAGAGCTGACCCTCCCCTGCGAGCCCCTCCCCTACCAGCGCCGCACCTGCCCGACAGCGCCGGCCCGCGTCACGCGGCCGGCGCTGTCGCGTTCCCTCCCGCCGCCCGCTCGCCCGCCCCGGGACTCGGCGTCCCGGCGTGCCGGAACGGGACGGGTGGCCGGTTCCGGCGGCCACGGCGTGATCGGGCGGCGGGGGCGCGCCGGCGCCGTCACTTGCCGGCGCCGTCACTTGCCGATGCCGTCACTTGGAGCGGCGGAACAGCCCGCGCCTCTTCTTTCCGCTCTCCTGACCGGGCAGGGGGTAGACCGCCGTGGCGGTGGGCTCGGCGGGCGGCGGGCCGATGAGGGGCTCCTGGCCGGGGAACGGCCCCCGGCCCGGGTCACCGGCGTGCGGCGGCTCCAGCGGGAACGGCGCGCCGGGGAACTCACCGGGCCCCTGCGGGACGGCCGGGCCGCCCGGGAGGCCGGGGCCGCCCTGAGGACCGGGGCCGCTCTGGAGGCCGGGACCGCCCGGGAACGGCGGGCCGTCCGGGTGGAAGGGCTCGGCGCCGTGCGGGGGCGGACCGCCCTGGGGGAGGCCGCCGGGCGCGCCGGGGAGGAGGTCGTCGGGCCGGCCCGGCCGCGGGTGGTCGCGGAACTGGTCCGGGCCGGGAGGGAACGGCTCCTGGGCGTGGCTGCGGACGTACGGCGGTTCCTGCGGGAACGGCGCGCCGGGGAACTCACCGGGCCCCTGCGGGACGGCCGGGCCGCCCGGGAGGCCGGGACCGCCCTGAGGACCGGGGCCGCCCTGAGGACCGGGGCCGCCCTGAGGACCGGGGCCGCCCGGGAACGGCGGACCGTCCTGGGGGAAGTCTCCCGGGAGGCCGTACGGCGCGGTGCCGTGGAAGGGGGCCTCCGGCCCCGTCGGCCCGTAGGGCGCCTGCCCCTGCGGGTGCTCCACGTAGCCGACGGGCTGCCGGCCGTGGCCCTGCGGCTGGTCGTAACCGGGCTGGAACTGGTCATGGCCCGGCTGCGGCGGGTAGGCCGTGGACTGCTCGTACGCCTGGGGATACTGCTCCGGCGCGTACTCCTCCGGATAGGCCGGGGCGTACATCTGCATGGGGACGAAGCTGATTATCGGGGCGTAGGCCGTACCGCTCTGGTAGGTGCCGTGCGGGAAGCCGGGCGCGGGTCCGTAGCCGGGGCCGATCGGGTAGCCCATCGGGCCCATGGCGTCGCCCCGCTGGTGGCCCAGGGCGCGGGGGCCGGCGCGGCGGATGGCCGCGGCGTGGGCCAGGCGGCGCAGCCTGCCCTCGAAGATCAGCACGGCGAACAGCACCAGCAGCACGAGGATCAGCGCCGGGATGGCGAGCTGGCCGCTCAGCGTGGCGCTGTCGAACTCGGAGTTGGCGTTGCGGATCTCGTAGGGCACCGGGGCCGGCGTGGTGTCCTCGAACGTCGGGGCGTTGGTCGGCGCGGGCGTGGCCGTGGGGAGCCCGGTCGGACTCTGCTCCGTGGTGGGGAAGACGACCTCCGACTCCGTCTCCTCGGGCGTCGGCGGCTGCGTGCCGACGACGGGAGGCGGCTCGATGGGGGCCGTGCTCGACGGGGTCGGGACGACCGGCGGGGCGGTCGTCGCCGGCGGAGCCGTGGTCTTGGGAGGCTTCGGGGTCGGCGTCTTCGGGGGGACGGTGACCGTGGTGGTCACCGTCTTCTGCGGCACCGGAGTGGTCGGCGGCGGCGACTCCTGCCCGGGGTCCTCGGTGACCGTGACGGTGACGACCGGCGTGGGCTCCTCGCACGGCCCCGCCGGATCGGCGTCACAGCCCGGGATCTCGGAGGGGTCGGCGGCGACCAGGCGGGTGGCCGCGTCGGCCGGGGCGGAGGTGGTGAAGGGCGCCGCGGCCAGCAGCAGCGCGCCGCTCAGCCCCAAGGACATGACAACGGCGGAGACGGCCGCCGTACGCCGTGATCGCGTCACCGGTGCCCTCCGCGAATTTCCCATACAGACTGAGTCAAGGAAAATACTAGTTGGGCAAAAGTAACAGCAAAGCGCTTTTTACAACACAGGTCGCGACTCGCGCCGCCGCTGGACCTTCATCTGCAGCCAGAGCAGCCCCAGCAGGCCCCCGATCGCGGTGCCCACCGCGGGCAGTCCCCGCATCCCGGTCAGGAGCGGACCCGAATCTGCGACCGGCCCGATCTCCCGGCCCGGCCCGTCGACGTCCCGGGGCAGCGGCGCGCCCAGGGGCTGCGAGTCCGTCGTGACCGACGGCGGCGGCGACGCGGCCGGCGCGGCCAGCGGCATCCGGAGGTTGGGGTCGTCCCACACCTGGAGCGGCTGCCCCGGCGCCTGCGGCATCGGCGCCGACAGCTGCGGCATCTCTCCCATCAGCTGGGGCATCTGCCCGGCCTCGGCCAGATCCGCCGGGCGCCGCGACACCGTTTCCGCCATGGCGGCCGCGGCCTCCTCCCGCCCGGCCCGCCGCGCCGCCGCTCGCTCCCGCGGGAGCGAGCCGGCGGACGCCCCGCCCCGCTCCGGCGCGGCGCTCGGGGTGCCGGAGACCTCCGGCCCGGCCTGTCCGGTCCTGGATCCTTCGGACACAGCGGCGCTCCCCCGAGGCGCGGGGGCCTCCTCCAGGGTCATCCGCATGCCCTCCCCGCCCCTCAGCCGCGGGTCCGGCGGCACCGCCAGCGTCCCGGGCTCCCCCAGAACCTGCGGCGCCGCGAGCGCCGGCGGGTTCAGCGGTGCGACCGGCTCCGGCAGGCTCTGCGGGATCTGGGGAGCCTGCCCCGGGTCCGCGGGGCCGTGCGACGTCACCGGCGAGGCGGGCGGTGTGGACGGCCGGTCCGCGGCCGTCGCGGCACCGGCCGGCCCGTCCTGTCCCGCTCCCTCCGCGCTCCCCGACGCCCCCGCGGGGCTGCCGGGAGGCAGGGGGGGCACGTTCGGGGCGGGCCGGGGCAGGACGGGGTCGGCCCTGACGACCTGCGCCGCCTTCATGATCTCGGCGATCCTGGAGGCCGGATTCTCGATCGTGGTCCGGGCCGTGTGCGTGATCCACACGCCGTCGCGGTTGCGCATCCGGGCCACCGCGGTCAGCTCGATGTCCTCGTCCTGGTCCGGCATCGTGAGCAGCACGTCAACCGACCTGCGCGTGTCGACCACCCCGAGGGAGCACATCTGGGCGCCGCCGCCGGGCGGCACCTGGGCGCCGGCCTCCTGCGGGCACTCGATGCTTCTGAGCGCCTCGGCGGGCGTGGTCTCCACCGCCAGCCGCGCGTCGGTGCCGGACCCCTCCAGCCACACCCGGAACCGGATCACGTCGTCGGCGCGGACCCACTGCGACCAGGAGTTG
This sequence comes from Streptosporangium sp. NPDC048886, assembly GCF_055586905.1. NCBI lineage: Bacteria > Bacillati > Actinomycetota > Actinomycetes > Streptosporangiales > Streptosporangiaceae > Streptosporangium > Streptosporangium sp. NPDC048886. The sequence goes on along the minus strand of NZ_JBVJHH010000029.1, from coordinate 24,074 downwards.
AGCTCGTCGGCCTCGGCCGCCTCGGCGGGGAACGTGGCGGGGTCGTCCGCCCCGACCGCGTATACGGCCGGTCCTCCGCCCAGCACGAGCGCCCCCGTCCCCACGGCCGACACGACCCGGGCACGCTGCCACCATCCGGTCACCGCACTTCTCCGATCCCCCGATACGGACGTACGCCAACAACACATCCCGCTATTGTTATGTCACAATGCGTAGCCGCTCAACCCTCGCGGAGCTGACCTTGTACGGCGCGCACGATCGGCAGGTCCGCGGGCAGCCACGGCACGTCATACAGCTCGTCCATGGGCAGCCAGCGCAGGTCCAGATGCTCCTTGGCCTCCGGCTCGCCCTCCACGATCTCCGCCAGCCACACCCGGAGCACGTAACCGCTCGACAGCGGCCAGTCGCCGCCGACCTGCGCCCCGGCCTCGACCAGGACGCCGAGCTCCTCCTGGCACTCCCGGATCAGCGCCGTCTGATCGTCTTCCCCCGGGTCGACCTTTCCACCGGGCAGCTCCCAGCCACCGGCGAGTTCGGGAGGCTCGGCGCGCTGGGCGGCGAGCAACCTGCCGCTGCCGTCGACGATCGCGGCTCCCACAACGACCTTGTCCATGGCCCTCGATTCTGTCAGCCCTGCTCCTTCAATCTGAGCTGTGCGAGAACATCCGGGTTCTGCAGCGGCCGGGTGAACCCCACGATGCCGATGCGGTCCCGATAGGTGGTGACCTTGATCGGCCCGCACAGCCGGCACCTCGCCTCGACCATCTTGCCCGGCGAGACCACCATTCCCACGTGACCGGGCCGGTCGATCCCGGTGCCCGGCCCCGAGTTGAAGAAGACCAGATCCCCGGCCTGCTCGTCGCCCGGTGCGATCTTCACGCCGAAGGGCCACTGGCCGAAGGTCGTGCGCGGGATGGTCAGGCCGACGCTCCGGTAGGCCATGTAGATGATCCCCGAGCAGTCGAAGGCGTCCGGTCCGGTGCCGCCCCACAGGTACGGCTTGCCGCGCTGGGCCAGCGCGTAGTCCAGGATCCCGGCGACCGTCTCGGTGGGCGCCGCCGCCACCAGAGGCTCGTCGCAGGCCGCCTCCGCCTCCGGCGGGACGCTGACCGCGCCGTCCTTGGCGTACTTCTCGGCGATCTCCATGACCTGGTCGACGTACCACCAGGCCCGGTTGTAGACGAACAGCGAACGCCGCACGTCCTCCGGCGCGCCGTTGCGCTTGAGCATCTTCGCCGCGCCCAGGATGGCGTCGGCCGGGTTGTAGACGTCGGCCCAGCCGTCGCCGTCGCCGTCGGAGGCGTAGCCGTTGAACTGCGACGGAATCTTGATCTTCGCCTTGCCGCCCCAGGTGCCGATCAGGAACTGCATCGGCCCGGCCGCCCCGGCGTAGTTGGTGCCGCTGCGCACCCCGGGGAGCGTGGAGCGCCCGTGGTCGGTCTCCCGCTTGCCCACCCCGGCGAGCACGTTCCACTGCACGCCGATCTTCTCGGCGTGCTTGCGGTACAGCTTCAGGTAGTCCGCCGGGATGTCCGAGCCCGCGGCCTCGGACTGCTCGCCCGCGGCCCTGGAGACCTCATCGCAGTCGGGCAGCCCGCCGCCGGTGAGGGAGGGGAAGGTGCTCATCATCATCATCGGCGCCAGGACCAGGGTGAGCAGGCAGAGCCCCGCGACGGCGATGATGAGGACGAGGCGGACCCGCTTGCCCGTCATCCGCTCTCCCCACTCTGCGCGGACCCGTCGTCGCCGTCCTGGCCTTCGTCGGCCGGCTGCAGATCGTGGACCCGCCAGTCGGCCCCGACCTCGATGAGCGTGACGGCGTAGTCCTCGGTCCGCTTCTTCGGCCCGCTCTTGGCGGTGACGTCCTGGGTGCCGGTGACCACGAACACCACCGAGGTGTTCTGGATCTGCCGGATCTCCTTCACCCGCGCCGTGCCGACGGAGACGACCTCGTCGGCGCGGTTGGCCTCGACGCTGCCCGGGGAGGTGACCGTGCGCAGCAGCACGTCGGCGAACTCGGTCGTGGTGTATCCCCTGAGCCGGTCCCCGTAGACCGCCGGGTCCTCGTCGTATCTGAACGTGCCGTACTCGGCGGTGAACCGCTGGGCGTAGTCGGCGGCGGCGGCCAGCTCCTGCTTGGTCATCGGCAGATAGGAGTAGACGTCGAAGGGCGCGTTGCTGGCCGTCGCCGACGGCCGGGGCGGCTCGGCGCTCACCGCCGCCTGCGATCCGGGCACCGTACGGCTCACGCCCACCGGGTCGGGCTGAGGCCGCCCCTCGTCATCGGAGTCCGGCCACATGGTCAGATAGATCCCGACCGCGGCCAGCATCATGACCAGCACCGCGAAGACCAGCCCCCGACGGCTGCCCCCTTCGACCATCGTCAGTCCTTGTCGGGGTTGGACGCGCGGAGCCAGAAGGGCGCGGCCGTCTCATCGGTCCCTCCGCCCCGCTCGGACCGGCTGGGCAGCCAGAGCGGGGGCGCCTCGGACGACCTGTCCGTGCGCCCGCCGTTCCCCGACCTGCCGGATCCGCCGAAGATGCCGCCCCCCGACCCCGAGGAGTCGCGGGAGCCGCCGAAGATGCCGCCGCCGGATCCCGAGGAGCTCCGGGAGCCGCCGCGGGGCGCGGAGCCCGAGCCGGAACCGTTGCGCGATCCCGAGCCGCGCGGCTCCGAAGCGCGCGAGCCGGAGTCCCAGCGCCGGGAGCCGCCGCCGGGACCGAAGACGCTCCCGCCCGACCGCCCGCCGCCCGACGAGGACGCCGGCGACCCGCCGGAGGAGGGAGCGGAGGACCGGCCGCCGGAGGAGGCCGGGGAGGACCCGCCCGCCGGTCCGCCCTGCGGGGCCCAGCCGCCGGAGCGGCCGCTGAACCAGCCGCCCCCGCCACCGCGGGTGGAGCCCCCGGAGCCGGAACGGGCCGGGGCGGCGCCGCCCGCGGTGGCGCCGCCCGGCGCGGCGCCGCCGGAGAGGTTGAGCGGCGGCGCCGCGCCGGCGCGCGCCGCGGTGACCGGCCGGCCGGTGGCCTTGCGCCGCGTGCCCGTCTGGGCGTCGGTGTCCAGCGGCGCGGGCTGCGCGCCGGCCGGGACCCGGGCGCCGGAGGGCGTGTTCGCCGCCGAGCCGCCCTCCTCCCCGCGGACCTTGCCCTGGGCGACCGCCGCGGCCGCCGTCGCGACCGAGGCGCCGCCGGCGAGCGCGGCCGCCTGCAGCACGGGCTCCGCCTTGCGCATGCCCCAGCGGCCCACCCGGGCCGCCGCGACCGGCGGCAGCACGCCCGCCGCGCGCTGCAGGGTCGGCGCGGAGGCCGCGTCGCCCAGCATCCGGGTGGTGAGCGTGTGCCCGTCCATGGAGGCGAACAGGTGCTGGAACGGCCGACGGTAGAAGAAGACCGCGATCGTCAGCAGGGCCATGAACATGACCTGCATGCCCCACGGCATCGCCGTGGAGATGATCAGGGCGTAGCCGTACACCAGGACGCCCAGGACCAGCGTCAGCACCGCCTGCCTGAGCAGGGTGCCGACCACCATCTCCACCCAGCGCATCGCGATGATCCGGCCGGACCCCGGATGCACGCCGATCAGCAGGAAGACCGGCGCGAGGATCAGCAGCAGCAGGAACCCGACCTTGAGCACCAGCAGCGAGACGGCCACCAGGAAGATCAGCAGTCCGGCGACCATCGCGGCCAGCAGCGCGCCGATCGCGATGCCCAGCCTGTTTGTCCAATCCTTTCCCTGGAAGAGGAAGAAGATCGGCGTGTTCTCCAGCTTGTCGGCGACCTCCGCCTCGTATCGTGCCTGATGGGCGCTGACGTTCGGGATTTGCGTCGCCCGCAGCTCGGTCTCGTCGATGGCCTGGACGTCCAGCAACTTGGCGGCGTATGCCGCCACCTGGGGCGCCGCCGGGTCGGCGGTGCCGAACTCGCCCATCAGCCACGGCTTGCAGATCAGGGTGGACCAGAGCGCCTCGGCGTTCTGTTCGACCCCCGGGACGCCGGTCTGGCCGTAACCACCGGACTTCATCTGGGGATTGGTGTCACCCTTGGCAGGAACGCAGGACGTCCCACCCGCGCCGGGCAGCCCGGAGAAGGCGGAGTTGACGACCTCACTGGTCTTGTCGGTGACCAGCTTGCCCATGCCGGTGAAGTCGCCGGGGCGGCTGAAGAACCAGACCGCGACGGTGACCGCGAGGACCATCCAGATGACGCCCTCGGCGGTCGTGGTCGCGCGTTTGCGGATCAGGCCGTACCAGGCCAGCCAGATGGCGCCGAGGATCACGATCGGCCGCAGGTACGGCCAGTACATCGCGTTGGACAGGCTGATCACGATGTCGTCGACGACATCCTTGATCGACTCCAGCGGGCCCTCGGTGGCCGCGGCCTGATAGGTCGTGATGGTCAGCCGGTCGAGCGCCTTGGCCCACGAGAAGATCGTGTTGGCCATCGTGTTGCCCATCACCGCCGCGACGTCGTCGCAGCCGAGCTGGTGGGTGTGCCAGAACTGGCCGCTCATGCCGTAGGTGGCGTAGTTGCCCTGGGGGGCCGGGGCGGAGGTCGGCGCCGGCGCGGCCGGCGTCTCCGGTCTGGCCGCCCCCGCCCCCGCCGTCTCCGGGGCCGGCGGCTTGAGCAGGCCGTCCACGCCCGAGCCGACGACCTCGGGAGCCAGGTCCGGCGAGAGGTCGCAGGGAGCGGCGGCGACGGCGGTGGACGTGCCCGCCGGCGACAGCAGCGGGAGCGCGAGAAACGCGGCCAGCGCCACCAGCGCGATGACGATCCGCCTGCGTAGTCGTCCCTTGCGGGAGTTGTTCAGCCCCTTGCGGGAGCCCTTCATGACCGCACCTCCAGCGCCGCAGCCCCCGGCCTACTGACTCTGTCGCCCCCGGAAAGATCATGCACGTTCTCGCCCGGTTTGTCGTGGGTCGGATTCGTATCGAGCCACCGCACCAGCTCGTCGGAGATGAGGTCCACCCCTATACGGCCCGCACGACCGTCCAGATCCCGGAAGACGCACTCGCCGTTGCCCAGCGAGCGCAGGATCGCCTTGTGCTCCTCCGAGGGCTCCACCCCGAGCAGCGCCATCACGTGCTCCACCTCGACCCGCTCGGTCGAGCGGAAGGCGAATACCGACGACAGGCAGTTCGTCACCTGCTCGTTCAGCAGGTCGCCGGCGTTCTGCGAGACCAGCACCAGGGCGGTGTTGCGGGAGCGGCCCATCCGGCTGACCTCGGGCACCAGCTTGGCGCCCTCCGGCGTGGAGGTGATGGCCCAGGCCTCGTCCAGGAAGATCGCCTTGGGGGTCCGCCGGTCGAGGCCGTTCATCAGGCCCCGGGCGAACTGGGCGACCAGGTAGAGCAGCGCCACCGACAGCCGCTGCTCGTAGGAGTAGTCGTCACGGCCGGTGGAGGCGTCCGGGAGGGTCAGACCGCCGAGGGTGAAGACCGTGGTCCAGCCCTCGGTGTCGATCTGGTCGCCTCCCGAGGGGTCGAAGCAGAGCCGGGCCAGGTGCATCTCCGACATCGAGCGGAGCACGGCGCCCAGGTTCTTGGAGGCGGCGTCCTCGGTCTGCTCCAGGAAGTCGACGACCTTGCCCAGCGAGGGGTCCACACCGTTGGAGACCGCCGCGACCGCCTGGATCATCGCCGACTCGCGCTCCTCCGACATACGCGGGAGCAGCAGCCGCAGGGTCTCGCTGGCCATCGTCTTCTTGGCCGCGATGTCCTCGCCGAAGGAGAACGGGTCGAGCAGGCCCGGCGCGGCCGAGCCGAGCGGGATGACCCGCGCCTTCCGGCCCCGCCGCTGCAGCAGCTGGACCAGGGAGTCGGCGTCGCCCTTGGGGTCGATGACCGCGACCGTCACGCCGCGCAACGCCATCTGGTAGATCATCAGCAGGGCGAGCGTGGTCTTGCCGCCGCCGGGCTCGCCGGTGATCGCGATGGCCGTCGGCCGGTTGCGCGTGGCCGCCACCAGCGGGTCGAAGTGCACGATGCTCCGGGCCCGGCCCAGGGTCTCCCCGACGTAGGGGCCCATCCAGCCGGCGTTGGCCTCGTCCGCCCGGTCGCCCAGGTCGACGGTGGCGGTCGCCATCCCGCCGGCGATGGTGCGCAGCGGCTGCCGCTGCGCGTAGGCGTTGACCCGGACCCGCTCGCCCGGCAGTGCCTCGCAGAACAGCGAGAACTGGTCGCCGGTGGAGTTGACGATGTCGATGCCCAGGTCGCGGTAGTGCTCCACGACCGCCTCGACCCGCTGTATGCAGATCTCCTCCGTCGGAGCGGCCACGATCAATCGGTGCCAGCCGTACACGAAGGGCAGGCGCTCCTTGGTGATGCCGTGCTCCAGCATGCGGGCCGCGTCGATCTGCTCGGCCAGCGCCAGCGGCGCCTCGGCGCCCGCCTCCCGGATGTGGATGTCCATGTCACGGGCGTGGGCGAGCTTGCGCGCCACGTCCTTGCTGGCCTTGACCGGCGAGATCAGCCGCATCCTCGAACTGATCTCCACCGGGAAGGGCAGCTGGTCGGCGAAGTGCATCCACGGCTCGCCGTCGGGGAAGGGCATCAGGTCGGGGAACCGGGCGAAGGACAGGTGCGCGACGTAGGAGTCGCCGTCGGGCTGCTCGATCCGGAGCAGCGACCTGCCGTTGTGGATCTGCCCTTCGACGAGGGACTCGATCTCGCCCTGGCCCCAGCGCCGCTTGGGGCTGGCCGAGGCGGGCGGATCGCCGAGCGAGCCGGTCGCGGCGTGCTGGAAGAGCCAGGCGATCTCGGTGGAGGTGGCGTGCCGGGCGTACAGGGCGCTGGCGGACAGGGCCCGGCCCAGCCGCTCCGCCTGCTCCGACCACTTGGCGATCTCCGCCTTGGGGACATGGTCGTCGTCGATGCCCAGGACCTTCTCGCTGCGCTGGTAGAGGCCGAAGAGCTGGGACAGCACCCCGGTGCCGAGCTGCCTGCCGCGCGCGCCGAGCCGTACGCCGAGATAGACCTCCTTGCTCCAGAAGTCCTTCGCCCAGACGTGCCGGTACATCTCCTCGAGGTAGTCGCGCCAGCCGGGGCCCTCGTCGGAGGTGGCGTTCAGCGCCATGGCCCACTCGGCCGCCGGGTAGGTGCGGTGCGCCACCCGTAGGTGCACCTCGGCGTCCGGCATCCGGATCGCCGCCAGGGCGATCGTGATGTTGGTGACCAGCGCCTCCCGTTCCTCGGGGGTGATGAACTCGTAACTCACGGTCGGCAACCGGAAGTAGGCCCAGACCGACGAGTCGGTCAGCAGGATCCGGTCATCGAAATATCGGACGGCGAGACGACTGCGTGCCCGCGAGGCGCGGCTCACACGACCTCCTTCACCGGCCGCGTGGCCGGACCCCTGTGACCGGCGGCTCGCCCGCCACGCTCGCTCACGTGCCCACCTCGTTACGCCCGTTCACCACGTCTCCTCGCGCCCGGGGGATCACTGGGCCAATTCCTCCTCGCTGGGTCGGACCGCCTGCGCCGCTCCGAAACCCGCCACCACGACGCCGGCCAGCGCGAGATACGCCCGGCGGCCCGGCGCCCGCAGGTGCGACGGCTCCACCCGCTCGGACCGGCCGGGGGCCAGCTCGTCCTCCCAGGGCACCCGCACGATCGCCCGGCACCGGCCGCGCGCGACGGCCTCGGCCTGCTCCACGTCGCCCATGCTGCGGCGGCTCACCCCGTTGACGACCATGATCGCGCGTCGGCGGAGGTCGGCGCAGCCGTGGCCGTCGAGCCACTCGTAGGTCATGGCCACCGCGTCCGGGCCGTCCTCGCTGGCCGGCACGACCAGGACGAGCTGGTCGGCGTAGGGCAGCACCCGCGCGGCCAGCGCCGCCGCCGGGTCCATGACGATCAGCTTGTAGTGCCGGTCCAGCATGTCCATCGTCTGGCTGAGCCGCCGGTCGGAGAAGAGCGTGCGGTCGGAGAGCCGCTGCTCGGCGCCGGAGTCGCTGTCGCCGGCGATGACTTCGAGGCCGGAGGCGCAGCGGCTGGTGTAGGCGCGCATGCCCAGATAGCCGTGGACGTTGTCGAGGCCGGCCAGCAGGGAGGTCAGGGTCTCGGGCGACTCTCCCTGGATCCGGCTGGACAGGGCGTGGATGCCGATGTTGGCGTCGACCGCGAGCACCCGGTCCTCGCGGTATCGGGCGAGGGTGTGGCCGAGCATGAGGGCGGTCGTGGTCTGCCCGGCGCCGCCGGTGCAGCCCAGCACCACCACCCGGCGGCTGCCGGCGAACACCGCCCTGGTCCGTGCCTCGTCGATCTCCGATCCGTCCGTACGGCCCGTGCCGCCGGGCCCGATGACCACCTGGGCCAGCCGTCGCCAGCCTCCCGAGGAGTCGCGGCCGACGACCGACTCCACCCGGCGCACCCTGGCCTCGCCATGGGTGGGCCTGGGCACCGGCACCGCGGGCGCCACCGGGTCGGCCTTGGCCTCGGCCCCGGACGGGACCGCCCGGATCGACACGCCCGCCGACGCCCCCGCGGGCCGGTCCTGCTGCCATGTCCTCGGCGCCTCGGCGGACTGCCCCATCGGCGCCGGCTGCCCCTTGCGGTGCCTGGTCCACAGGCCGTTGTCGGCCTCCGCCGCCGCGTCGCCCGCCTTCACCTCCGGTCCGGCGGGCCGCCGGACCGGGGCGGGCCCGATGAACCGCGGCTCGGCGGGAGCATGCTCGGCGGGGCCCGCCGCGGCCGCGGGCCGCTCGACCGGCGTGGGCCGCTCGGGCAGCACAGGCCGGCCGGGCCGCTCGACCGGCGTGGGCCGCCCGGCGGGATCGGCGGTCGTGGACCGCCCGGCGACCTCCTCGGCGGGCGTGGGCCCGGTGGGAGCGGCCGAGGCGGCGGACCGCTCCACGGCCTCCTCGGCGGGCGTGGACCGCTCGACCGGCGTGGGCCGCCCGGCGGGGTCGGCCGGGGCCGCGGACCGCTCCACGGCCTCCTCGGCGGTCATGGACCGCTCGGCGGGCTCCTCGGCGGCCGTGGGCCGCTCGGGGAGCCGGCTTGCGGCCCTGGGGGCGGCCGCGGGCCGCTCGGCGGGAGCGGTGGAGGCGGTGTCCGCCTGAGCTCCGTCCCGGCCGGTCCCGGCCGGAGCGGGACGCTCGGACTCGGCCGAGGCGGCGAGCCTGCGCAGCCGCCGCAACGCCTCGGTGCCGATCGGCGCGACCGGATCGGCGGGAGCGTGCTCGGGCGGGGAGAGCGGCGCGGCCTGGGCCGCCGGAGCGGGGTCGGCCGGGATCTTGACCAGTGCGGCGGCGGCCGCGGGCGGCGGAGCGAGGGAGACCCGCTCGACCGGCTCCGCCGGAGCTGAGGCGGCCCGCGTCATCGAAGAGGAGGCGGGAGCGGCCGCCACGGGCGCCTCGGCGGAGACCGCCTGCCCGAGGGCCGGAGCGGCGCCCCGGCGAGGCGTGCGCGCGCCCCAGGCGATGCGTTCGCGGGCGACCGGAGCGGCCGCCGCCGCCGCGGCGGCGGCGGCCACCGCGGGACGGACCTCGCGGGAGGACGCCGCGCGCTTGGGCTGGGCGTGCCGGGCCCTGCGGGAGACCTTGGCCCGGGCCGGTGCGGCCTGCCCGGGCGCGGCCCGCCAGATCCGGCCGGTGAGGCTGATCTCCGAGGGCTCGGCGGTGGGGGCCATCCGGCACCAGGTGCGCGGCTCACCCACGTAACGCACCTGCGACTGGAGCAGCTCGGTGAGCCTCTTGCTCTCGATCACCGGCCTGGTGGAGAGCCAGGTGACGATGCCGGGCGGCACGAGGTAGACCACGTGCCAGGGCGCGTCGAAGGGCAGGCCCAGCAGGTAGAGCACCAGTGACCAGGGCACCACCACGCCCACGAACACACCGATCCAGACAATCGGAAGCGGCATCGGCAGCCGTAGGTCGTACAGCTTGTAGAGCCGTTTCTCGATCCGCCAGATATTGGTATACGTGGGCAGGTCCACACGCTCCTCCTCTCCGCCCTCGTTCTTTGACCGCTACGCGCGATCTCAACCCCCCGTGATGCCCAGCGCGCCCGCGATCGCCTTGGCCGTCACCTCGATGATGTTGGGCACGTAGAAGATCACTCCGATGGCCACCGCGAGGATGATGAACTGCACGAACCTGGTGATCTCACGGGTGAAGAGGAAGAAGAGCGCGACGACGGAGACGACGACGAGGAAGAGCGGGGCGAAGAACTTGCGGAGGAAGTCGGCCAGTCCCTCGGTGTTGACACCCGCCGGGGCACCGGTCGGCTGGGCGAGGTCCATCGCGCTCAGCAGGATGGTCTTCAGGATCACTTCTCGTCCTCCGTGCTCATGATCGTGCTCGCCGGGCGGTCACGGACCCGCGACGCGCATGCCCGGAACCGCCCACCGCCGATTCACTGATCAGGGGGGGTCTGTTCACTGCGGACCGGCACCATTCGATCATGTGTTACCCCACAGACCGTTTCGCGCCTCGGATGTCCTTGACGAACCACTTGTCGCCCTGCTTGACCACGGTGAGCAGGTAGGCCTGCTCAAGCTTGCCGCTCATGTCACCGGGGTCGGACGGGGTGGGCTCGGCCGAGGGGGCCACACCCGAGGGCACACCCCACACGACCGTCGCGGTGACCTCCCGGGTCGTGCCGCCGACGAGAGGGACGGCGAGGTCCTTGAGCTCGACGAGGGTGAACGCGCCGCCGAACCCCTCCAGGGTGACCCCGGCGGCGGCGTAGCGCTGCAGGGAGGCGTTGTCGCCGGCGGCGTAGGCCTTGAAGAAGTCGGCCAGGGGCGTGCGGAGCTCGGCCTCGGCGGCTTCGTCACCCTCGCCCTCGGGCACCGGGGGCAGGTTCGCCGGGGCCGGCGCGGGAAGGATGCCCGGACGCCCGGAGACCACGAACCTGTCGGTCCGGCTGTCGTGGAACACCGGCACGGACAGGAGCTGACGGCGGCTTCCCGACTGGAAGGCCAGGGTCACGACCGCGTTCTCCCGGTCGACGATCTCCGTGCCGTACGGCTGCACCGCGCCGGCGGCCATCCGGCCGACCCCGTCCCAGCCGAACTGCGGCTCGGCGCCGTCGGGCAGGTAAGGCGCGAGCCGGGAGGCCCTTTCCTGCGAGCGGACGGCCTCGAAATTCAGATAGACGGCGGCGAACTGGCTGGCGAAAGAGGTGGCCCGGCTGAGCGGAAATTCGGTGTCCGCCGGAACGGCGGCCGCCCCACCTGCTGTGTTCTGCCGGGTGAAGCGTTCGAAAGGCGCACGGACCCCGTTCACCACGATGACCACTATTAATGCCCAGAGCACGGCGCGGCCGGTCCACACCAGCCAGCGGCCGCCTCCGCCGGACCAGCGGGCCCGGCCCGGTGCGCCCCGCCCTCGGGCCGGAGCGCCGTCGGACTCGGGGCCGTAGGAATCCTCCGGGTATGCCGACAGCTCAGGGTCGCCAGCGATCCGAGGATCACGCTGGACCGTTGCCCTTCGAGCCATCTTGCCTCCGCTCGCGCCCATCCCCCGGTTGGCGCGGTGTCGTATTACTCCCGACCCCGTTAACCATGGTCAAGCACTTACTCTAACCGCCCCGCCGATTGTTCCAGGAAAGCCACGCCTATGCTGCAGGCATCGTCGTGACTGAGCAAACCCGGTCTGGAACTCGGCCGGACCCGCCACCTGTGCACATCGCCAAGAAAGCACGTTATGCCTGCTCGGCGGGTAACCCGATTACTCAAAGGCCACGCATTGCTATCCAAACGGCGCCGAGACTGTCGCGACCTGCGCATTTAACTCGGAATGCATCACACAGTGTCACCATATGAGGAACGGGCCTGGTCAGAGGACCAGACCCGTTCCCTCACGCGTGAGCCGTCAGACGTTGAAGCGGAACTCCACGACGTCGCCGTCGCGCATCACGTAGTCCTTGCCCTCGATGCGGGCCTTGCCCACCTGGCGGGCGGCGGCGATGGAACCCGCCTCCACCAGCTCGTCGAAGGAGACGATCTCCGCCTTGATGAAGCCGCGCTGGAAGTCGGTGTGGATGACCCCGGCCGCCTCCGGGGCGGTGGCGCCCTTGCGGATCGTCCAGGCCCGGGTCTCCTTGGGACCGGCGGTCAGATAGGTCTGCAGGCCGAGGGTCTCGAACCCGACGCGGGCGAGCTGGGACAGGCCGGACTCCTCCTGGCCGACGGACTGCAGGAGCTCCAGCGCCTCGTCGTCGGGGAGCTCGACGAGCTCGGACTCGATCTTGGCGTCCAGGAAGACGGCCTCGGCCGGCGCCACGATCGCCGACAGCCGGGCCCGCAGCTCCTCGTCCACCAGCTCGTCGGCGTCGAGGTTGAAGACGTAGAGGAACGGCTTGGCGGTCAACAGGTGCAGCTCGCGCAGGTCGGCCACGTCGATCCCGGCGCCCTTGGCCCCGGCGTAGAGGGTGGCGCCGCCGTCGAGGAGCTTGACCGCCGCCTCCGCGGCCTCCAGCGTGGCCTTGCGGTCCTTGTTGGTCCTCGACTCCTTCTGGAGCCGGGGGATCGCCTTCTCCAGCGTCTGCAGGTCGGCGAGGATCAGCTCGGTGTTGATCGTCTCGATGTCGCGCTCGGGGGCGACGCCACCGTCCACGTGGGTCACGTCGGGGTCGGTGAAGACCCGGATGACCTGGCAGATGGCGTCGGTCTCGCGGATGTTGGCGAGGAACTGGTTACCCCGTCCCTGCCCCTCCGAGGCGCCGCGGACCAGTCCGGCGATGTCGACGAACTCGACCTTCGCGGGCAGGAGCTTCGCGGAGCCGAATATCTCGGCCAGCTTCTCCAGACGCGGGTCGGGGACGCCGACGATGCCCACGTTGGGCTCGATGGTGGCGAACGGATAGTTCGCCGCCAGGGCGTTGGCGGTCTTCGTCAGCGCGTTGAAAAGCGTTGACTTACCGACGTTGGGCAATCCGACGATGCCGATACTCAGGCTCACGTAAGCCGAGTTTACGGGGAATCACCCAGTGCTACCCGCCGCAGGCACGTCACGGGCCGGTGGACGGCCGCGGCCGCCGGTGTCCGCGGGGCCCGGAGGGTGAGATGTAATGACACGGGCGAAATGCCGGAATCGATCCGGAAGGCGTGTCGGACAGCCAGGAGCCGCCGGGCCTGCGATCATTCCGGGGTGGATGTCATGGCACTCGCTTTCCAGCTCGCCGTGGGACTCGCCGCGGGACTCGCGATCGGGTTCCTGCTGGGCCGGGCGCGTGCCTCCTCGGGAACGGCGGACACCGTGACGCGCCTGGCCGAGGCCGAGGCCCGCGCCAAGGCCGCCGAGGAGAAGGTCGCCTACGTCGAAGGGCAGCTGGCCGAGCGGTTCCAGGCCCTGTCGGCCCGCGCGCTCGACGTCAACAACCTGCGGTTCCTGGAGCTGGCCGAGACCCGGCTGGCCGCCGGCCGCGCCGAGGCCGCCGGGGAGCTGGAGCAGCGCAAGCAGGCCGTCGAGCACCTGATCGAGCCGTTGAAGGACACCCTGGCCCGTGTCGAGGCGCAGCTGCGCGACACCCAGTCGGGCCAGCGGGCCGCCCACGCCGAGCTGGCCAAGCACATCGACGTGGTCCGGGAGAGCAACGACCGGCTCCGCGTCCAGACGACCGCGCTGGTGCGCGCCCTGCAGCGCCCGGAGGCCAGGGGCCGGTGGGGGGAGCTCCAGCTCCGCAGGGTCGCCGAGATCGCCGGGATGCAGCGGTACTGCGACTTCGACGAGCAGGCCAGCGCCACCACCGCCGACGGCGTGCTCCGGCCGGACATGATCGTACGGCTGGCCGGCGGCAAGAACATCGTGGTCGACTCCAAGGTCTCCCTGGCCGCCTATCTGGAGGCCGCCGAGTCCGGCGACCCCGACCACCAGTCGGCCCGGCTCGACTCCCACGCCCGGCACGTGCGCGAGCACGTGGACCGGCTCGCGTCCAAGGCCTACTGGCAGGCGTTCAGCCCGGCGCCGGAGTTCATGGTGCTCTTCATCCCCGGCGAGGCGTTCCTGGCCCCGGCCCTGGAGCGCGACCCCGCCCTGCTGGAGTACGCCATGCGGCGGCGGGTCCACATCGCCACGCCCACCACGCTGATCACCATGCTCCGCACCGCGCAGTACGCCTGGCAGCAGGCCGCGCTCAGCGAGAACGCGCGGGCGGTCTTCGAGCTCGGCAAGGAGCTCTACGAACGGCTGGGCACCATGGGGCGGAACATGGAGACGATGGGACGGTCGCTGAGCAGGGCGGTCGAGTCCTACAACCGGACGGTCGGCTCCCTGGAGACCCGGGTGCTGGTGAGCGCGCGCAAGCTGAACGACCTGGGGCTGGTCGAGACCGAGCTGGACAGGCCCGGCACGGTCGAGGACCTGCCGCGCGCGCTGACCGCGCCCGAACTACTGGAAGAAGAGGGCGCAAGCTCATCTCCCATCTCCCGGCTGAACGGTAAGTTGGCGAACGACCTGCCCTGAAAGCCGTTCCCCGAAGACGCCGTCGGCCGGACACTGGAGGCGGAGCGGAGGGGGTTGGCGATGAGGGGCCGAGGTCGAGGGGGACGACTGGTGGACGATCGAGGCGACGGGCAGCCGCTTGGCGGGGTGATCGCGTGAGTGAGCAGAAGCGGAGTGCCGGCATCCGGCTGACCGCCCGGGGCGCGGTGGCGTCCGTGCTGGTGTTCACGCTGGCGGGCAGTGTCGCGCAGGCGCTGCTCGGCCTGCCGGTGCTGACCGGCCTGGCGTTCGTGGCCGGTTGCGCGGCGGCGGTGTCGCTGGTGAACCGGCGCGACCTGCTCTCGCTGGTGGTGTCGCCACCGTTGATCTTCTTCGCGGCCACGCTGGTCGCCGAGGCGGTCCGGGCCCTGGGCGCGGCCTCACCGGTCCAGGCGTTCGGCCTGGGCATGCTGACCAAGCTGTCGGCCGGCGCCCCGTGGCTGTTCGGTGGCTCGCTCCTGGTCCTGGTCGTGGCCTGGCGGCGCGGCCTGGCCCAGTGCGTCCGCGACCTGCGCGAGGAGCTGCGGGCCGCCGGCCCCGACATTCCCCGCCCGAGGAGCGGCGACAGCGCCGGCTACGCCCCCGAGCCCGAAGGCTACTTCGAGCCCAAGGTGTACGGCACGCCCCGCGAAGGCCAGTAGCCGCGGGGCCGGGCCGCTGTGGGCGCACGGCACGGCCGGCGAGGGACCGTGCACCGGCGGAGGATCTCAGGCTGAGAACGCCCGTACGGCGGCACGCGGCGCCGCCGTACGGACCGGGAGGGCGGGTCAGACTGTGGCGCGCAGGTCCTTGCGCAGCTCGTGCGGGAGGGCGAAGCGGACGCTCTCCTTGACCGACTCGACCTCCTCGACGTCGTCGAAGCCGTGCGTGGCGAGGCGGGCCAGGACTCCGGTGACGAGCTCGTCCGGGACCGAGGCGCCACTCGTCACGCCGACCGTGGTGACGCCGTCGAGCCACTCGTCCTTGATGAGCGAGGCGTCGTCGACCAGGTAGGAGGCGTCGGCTCCGTGGTCGAGGGCGACCTCGACCAGCCGCTTGGAGTTGGAGGAGTTCTCCGAGCCCACGACGATGACGAGCTGGGCCTGGGCGGCGATCTCCTTCACCGCGATCTGGCGGTTCTGGGTGGCGTAGCAGATGTCGTCGCTCGGCGGGTCGATGAGGTTCGGGAAACGCTCCTTGAGCCGGGAGACCGTCTCGACCGTCTCGTCCACCGACAGCGTGGTCTGCGACAGCCACACCAGCCGGTCGGGGTCCTTCACCTGGACGGCGTCGACCGAGTCGAGGCCGTCGACGAGCTGGATGTGGTCGGGCGCCTCGCCGGCGGTGCCCTCGACCTCCTCGTGGCCCTCGTGGCCGATGAGCAGGATGTCGTAGTCCTGGGAGGCGAAGCGCCTGGCCTCGTTGTGCACCTTGGTCACCAGCGGGCAGGTGGCGTCGATCGTCTTCAGGCTGCGCCGGGCGGCCTCCCGGTGGACCGCCGGAGAGACCCCGTGGGCGGAGAAGACCACGATCGCGCCCTCGGGGACCTGCTCGGTCTCCTCGACGAAGATCGCCCCCCGCTCCTCCAGCGTCTTGACCACATGGGTGTTGTGGACGATCTGCTTGCGGACGTAGATCGGCGCGCCGTACTGCTCAAGGGCCTTCTCCACGGCCTCGACCGCTCGATCGACCCCCGCGCAGTAGCCACGGGGTCTAGCCACAAGCACGCGTCGGGTCGCGGGGGTCTCTGAAGTCATGTTCTTATGCTACGTGGAGTGTCCGCTGGGCCGCCCACGCGTCCTATGACCTCATACGGCACAGTCTTGCGAGACTAGACGCCTAAAACAGACCTCCCAGGGAGACGACATGGCAGTCCCCGACATCCTCCGTAATGTCACCAGAAATGTCCGCGAGGCGCTCTCCAGCCGCGAAGGGTTCAAGGAGAAGGCGAAGGACCTGCCGCTCTACGTGCTGCAGTCCGCGCTGAGCGGGGTCGGCCAGGCCCTGCTGATCGGCGACCGTGTGCGGAACACGATCAAGCGCATCGGCCAGCAGGACGAAGAAGAGGAGTCCACGCAGACCGCCGACGAGCCCGCCGAGTCCGGCAAGGACGACAGGACCGAGGAGAAGCCGGCCCGCCGCGAGCCGGTCATCTTCGCCCCCCGCCCGGAGAGCGCCTCCACCAAGGAGATCACGCCCGAGACCAACGGCGCCAAGTCCCGCCCCGAGCCGGTCATCTTCGCCCCCGCCAAGCCCAAGGCCCCCGAGGCCAAGCCCGCCGAGGCCAAGCCCGCCGAGGCCGAGGCCACCGCCCCTGAAGCCAAGCCGGTCGAGCCCGAGACCACCGCCCCCGAGGCCAAGCCCGCCGAGGCCAAGGTCACTGCCCCTGAAGCCAAGCCGGTCGAGGCCAAGGTCACTGCCCCTGAAGCCAAGCCGGTCGAGCCCGAGACCACCGAAGCCGAGGCCAAGCCCGCCACCGCCGAGGCCGCCCCCGAGGCCAAGCCCGCAGAGGTCAAGGCCGCCGAGCCGGTCGAGACCGAGATCGAGACCGCCGAGGCCAAGCCCGCCAGGGCCAAGGCCACCAAGCCCAAGAGCACCGCGCCCAAGGCCAAGACCGCGGAGCCCAAGGCCGCGGAGGCCGTCGTCTCCCAGCCCGCGGCCGTGAAAGTGGAGGTCACGGAGGTCGAGGTCGTCAAGCCCGAGGCGGCCGACGCCGCGCTGGTCGAGGTCACCGAGACCAGGGTCGCCGAGCCTCCGGTGGCCACGCCGGTCCCCGGGGCGGTCGCCGTCCCCGCCGAGCCGATGCCCGGCTACGGCCAGCTGTCGATCGCGTCCCTGCGCGCCCGGATGCGCGGCAAGACGGCCGAGCAGATCCAGGAGCTCATCGCCTACGAGCGGGCCACCACCGCCCGTCCGGAGGTCGTGCGGATGTACGAGAACCGGCTGGCCAAGCTGGAGGCGGCCGGATAGCCGCAGCTTGCGCGTAGGCTCCCGACCATGACCTCGAAGACCACCCCGGAACAGCCGCTCCCGGTCCGCACCGTGCTGCAGATGGTCGGCGGCTGGATCGGCAAACTCGGCACCGTCTGGGTGGAGGGGCAGATCACCGAGCTGACCGCCCGCGGCGGCACGGTGTTCCTGACGTTGCGTGACCCCGTGGCCAACGTCTCGGCCCGGGTCACCTGCCCCCGTGGCGTCTACGAGGCGACCGTCCCCCGGCCGGTGGACGGCGCCCGGGTCGTCATGCACCTGAAGCCGGACTTCTGGGTGAACAAGGGCTCCTTCGCGTTCACCGCCCTGGAGATGCGCCCGGTCGGCGTCGGCGAGCTGCTGGCCCGGCTGGAGCGGCTGCGCCAGGTGCTCGCCGCCGAGGGACTCTTCGGAGTCGACCGCAAGCGGCGGCTGCCGTTCCTGCCGGGCACGATCGGGCTGATCTGCGGCCGTGACTCGGCTGCCGAGCGCGACGTGCTGGAGAACTCGCGGCGCCGCTGGCCCGCGGTGCGGTTCAAGGTCGAGCCGGTGGCCGTGCAGGGCCCGTACGCGGTCACCGAGGTCACCGAGGCTCTGCGGAAGTTCGACGCGGACGGCGAGGTCGACGTCATCGTGATCGCGCGGGGCGGCGGGTCGATGGAGGACCTGCTGCCCTTCTCCGACGAGGCGCTCGTGCGGGCGGTGGCGGCGTGCCGGACCCCGGTGGTCAGCGCCATCGGCCACGAGCAGGACAACCCGCTGCTCGACCTGGTCGCCGACGTGCGGGCGTCCACCCCCACGGACGCGGCCAAGAAGGTCGTGCCGGACGTCGGCGAGCAGCTCACGCTCATCCGCCAGCTCCGCGACCGGGGCCGGCGGGTGGCCGGCGGGTGGCTGGAGCGTGAGACGGCCTGGCTGGCCGCGGTCCGCTCCCGCCCCGCCCTGGCCGACCCGGTCCGTGAGATCGAGCGCAGGGCCGAGCAGGCCGAGCAGCTCAGGGACCGGGCGAGGCGCTCGCTGACCGCCTCCCTGGACCGCGCCCAGGACTCCCTGGAGCACCTGCGGGCCCGCCTGGTCTCCCTGTCCCCCGCCGCCACCCTGGAGCGCGGTTACGCGATCGTGCAGCGCCCCACGGGTGAGGTCGTACGGCGGGCGGCCGACGTCGCCCCCGGCGCCGAGCTGACGATCCGCTTCCCCGACGACAGGGTGTCGGTCAGGAGGGATTCAGCCACGTGAGCGAGGGGTAGCGCAGGCCGTCGTCGACGAAGCCAAACTGCCGGTAGAGCGACTCGCCGTCGGAGGTGGCGTGCAGGTCCACCCTGCGGACCTCGCTGTCGCGGTACCACTCCATGAGCTTGGCCATGATGGCCCGGCTGTGTCCCCGGCGCCGGTGGCCGGGGTCGGTGGTCATGTCCTGGATGTAGCCGCAGCGGCCGTTGGCCGGGGCGGGGCCGGGGAGGCGCTCGAAGATGAGACCCATTCCGCAGGCGGCCAGCCCGCCCTCGGGGGCGTCCACCACGTAGACGGCCGTGTCGTCGCTGCCCAGCCTCTCCTTGAGGCTGTCGGCGTAGGCGTCCTGCCACTGGCCGTCGACCGGGTAGCTGCCGTCCCGGGCCATCCGGTCGGCCAGGACCTCGCGCAGGCGGACCAGCTCGGGGATGTCCTCGGGGGTCGCGGTACGAACGCTCATCCATGCAGTGTCCCAGGGCCGTGATCCGTCCCTTGTGTCGGCGGGTGACTCTAGGGTGGGGATGTGGCCGATGAGAAGACACCGTCGTATGAGCAGGCACGCGAGGAGCTGACCGAGGTGGTCCGCCGCCTGGAGGCCGGCGGGCTGACGCTGGAGCAGTCGATCGAGCTGTGGGAGCGCGGCGAGCGGCTGGCGTCGCTGTGCGAGGAGTGGCTCCAGGGCGCCCGGGTGAAGCTCGCCGCCGCCATGGCACAGCGCCGGCAGCCCGACCCCGCGGGGGACGCGCCCTTCTGAGGTCTGTCCGGCGGCGTACGTCCTGGACGGGTCGCGTCGCCCGGGTGACATGGTCCGGGCCCCGAACGGGCTCCTAGGAGGTCACCCGCGGCTGCTGCTTGATGGATCCGGCCAGGGCCGACAGCTCATCCCACTGGGCGGTGCCCGTGACGACGACCGTGGCGTCGGGCAGGAGCCGGACGAGGGAGCGCTGGTCCTTGTCCTTGCGGACGCGCTGCTCCCAGGTCACCCCGCCGATCTGGACGCTGCCGGTGACCTCGCCGGTGTTGGCCAGCCGGTTGGCGAACTCGGCCGCGGGCCTCTCGTCGCTCTGGGCGAGCATCGCGTGGGAGCGCTTGGCGGTGGCGAAGCCGAGCCTCCAGGTGACCGCGCCCTTCTCCTTGGTCATCCGGGAGCTCGTCGGGATCCAGCCGGCGGGCACCTGGTCCGGCGACCACACCTGGTAGGGCGCGTCGCGGCGCATGTTGGCCACGTCGAACGAGAAGTCGACCTTGGGGATGTGCTCGGTCCTGCTCTGCGGTGTGACCAGCAGGAACACGCCGACGCCGGCGAGGCAGACCAGCATCGCGACCGCATAGCCGTAGAAACCCTGAGTGAACCGTTCCACGACTGTCGAGACTAGTCGCTCGGGAGCGCGGTCCGGTCTCAGGGGCGCCTGATCTGCCCGACGATGGCGAGCACGCCCTCGGCGAGGTTGCGGGACGCCTCCTCGTCCTCGGACAGGGCGACCTCGGAGACGGCGGCGGCGAGCGCGCCGGTGAGGACCACGACCAGCGCGCCCTCGTCGCCCTCGAACAGGGCGGCGTTGCGCTTGGCCCACTGGCGCAGCCGGTCGCGCATGATGACCTCGAACCCCGGGGGCCCGTCACCGCGCAGGAACAGCGCGGCGAGCTCGCGCTCGGCGAAGCAGCCCTCCAGGTAGGCGCGGGCACCGGCGATGAACAGCCGCATCGGGTCGGCCTCGCCCCCGGTCCGGGCCTCCTGGACGGCCTGCTTGGTCCGCTGGGTCTGCCGGGTCTGGAAGTCGTCGAAGAGCGTCAGGTAGAGATCGGCCTTGCCGGAGAAGTGGTGGTAGAGGCTGCCGACGCTCGCCCCGGCGCGGGCGACCACGTCGGTGACACCGGCCTCCGCGAAACCGCTCGCGACGAAGACCTCCCTGGCGGCCGCGAGGAGCGCGACGCGCGTGGCGGCACCCCGCTCGGAGGTCCGTGCAGCCACGCCTGTCACCAGCCGTTCCGTGTCGCTACTCATGGTGGGCACATTATCCCCCGCCGCCCGGCAAGAGGGGGGCAACTACGATCGATGCAGTAATCCACGAGAGGGGCTCCTCGTCATGTCCGATCAGACGTCCGTACCTGCCGCGCTCGCCACGGGTGCACACGCACCTGATCGCAACCTGGCCCTCGAACTGGTCAGGGTCACCGAGGCGGCCGCGATGGCCGCGGCCCGCTGGGTCGGGCGCGGCGACAAGAACGGCGCCGACGGCGCCGCGGTGAACGCGATGCGCCAGCTGATCAACACGGTGTCGATGAACGGCGTGGTGGTGATCGGCGAGGGCGAGAAGGACAACGCGCCGATGCTCTACAACGGCGAGCACGTCGGGGACGGCAGCGGCGCCGAGTGCGACGTGGCCGTGGACCCGATCGACGGCACCCGCCTGACCGCGCTCGGCATGCCCAACGGGATCTCGGTCATCGCGGTCAGCGAGCGCGGCTCGATGTACGACCCCTCGGCCGTCTTCTACATGGACAAGCTGGTCACCGGTCCCGAGGCCGCCGGGGCGGTCGACATCAACGCGCCGGTGGCCGACAACATCTCGGCGGTGGCGAGGGCCAAGGGCGGCGAGCCGTCGGACGTGACCGTGGTCATCCTCGACCGGCCGCGCCACGAGAAGATCATTCAGGAGGTCCGGGAGGCCGGGGCGCGGATCAAGCTCATCACCGACGGCGACGTGGCCGGAGCGATCATGGCCGCCCGCGCGGGCACCGGCGTCGACCTGATGCTCGGCATCGGCGGCACCCCCGAGGGCATCATCGCGGCCTGCGCGCTCAAGTGCCTGGGCGGCGTCATCCAGGGCAGGCTGTGGCCGCAGGACGACGCCGAGCGCCGCCGGGCGCTGGACGCCGGCCTCGACCTGGACGCCACGCTGACCACCGACGACCTGGTCCGCTCCGACGACGTGTTCTTCGCGGCCAGCGGGATCACCGACGGTGAGCTCATGCAGGGCGTCCGCTACCGCGGTGGCCGCGCCGTCACCAGTTCCCTGGTCATGCGCGGCCGTTCCGGCACGATCCGCAAGATCGAGAGCGAGCACCAGCTCTGGAAGCTGCGCGCCTACAGCGCGATCAACTTCGACAGCGCGAGCTGACCGGCCCGGCGCCGCTCGTGGCCCGTCCGCTCAGCGGCGGAACCACGAGCGGCGGGGCCGCTTGGGCGACTTGGCGACGATGTTGCCCAGGGTGACGATCCCGGTGATCTCGATGAGCGGTCCGTCGGGCGAGGGCGGGACCTGGTTCTTCTTGCCCGCCATGAAGGCGGAGGCGGGCATCTCGATCCGGACGCCCTCCGGGACGATCAGCGTGAGGGTCGCGGCCATCACGGTGACCTGGAGCGTCACGTGGCCCGACTGGAGCAGCGCCTCGCGCAGGTCGAGCGTGACGTTGGCGCAGACCGCGGTGGCGGAGAAACGGGTGGGCACCACCCAGCGGCCCGAGCGCTCGTCCGAGCCGAAGAAGGCCAGCACCGGGCGGACGTCGGTCCGCAGCGGCTGCGCCTCGGGCGGGAGCAGGTCGGCGGTGAGCGCGGCGATCTCGCCCAGCGTGCGGGCCCGGTAGAGCGTCTGGAGCCGCTCCTCGTGCTCGTCGTGGTCCAGCCGGCCGTCGGCGAGCGCGTCGCCCAGCACGGCGGCCACCCGTGCTCTGTCGTCGTCCCCGGCGCGCAGGTCGCCGGGGCGCGGCCGGTGCTCGGAGTTACGGATCGACGGGGGCGGGGAACTGTCCACCCTTCGACGATAATCGCTGTCCGGGCCGGAGCGACGTGATGAGGCCGCCGACATGGCGGCGGAAGCCGGCGGTGCGGCGATCACGGCGGAGCGCCGGGCGCGGCCGGGGGCGCGTGGGACACGTCCGACCACTCCTGCCGGGACGCCCGGACCGCGCCTGGCCACGCCGCCCCGGACGCGCGGACCGCTCCCGGCCACGCCGCCCCGGACGCGGGGCGCGGCGGCCCGGGTGATCAGCCATTGACCGCCGGAGACGGCGCCCCTACTCTGACGAGAACCTGAACCCCCCTCATGTTCTCTGGAGGTCGTGATGCCGACCCCACGCGACAGACAAGCACGGGTGGCGACCTGGGCCGCCTTCTTCGTCCAGGGCCTCTGTTTCGCGACCCTGCTCACCCATGTGATCGACCTGCAGCACAGGTTCGGGCTGAGCGACGGCGACCTCACCCTCGTCCTGCTGCTCGTCCCGGTGATCGCCGGCGCCGGGAGCGTCGTGGCCGGCCCGCTGGCCGCGAGGTACGGCAGCGGCCCGGTCCTGCGGATCTCCCAGCTGGGGGTCTGCGCGGTCGTGGCCCTTTCGGGATGGAACACCGCGCTCGTCGGGCTCTACCTGCTCAGCGCGGTGTTCGGCCTGTTCGTCGGGGCGGTGGACGCGGCGATGAACATGCAGGCGGTCGCGGTCGAACGCCGTTACGGCATGAGCGTGCTCACCGGCTTCCACGCCGTGTGGAGCGTCGGCTCGATGCTGGGCGCCGGCTTCAACTCCGTCTTCAGCGCTTTCGGCACCGGGCTGGGCTGGTCGTTCTCCGTCCCGGTGGCGGTCGGCGCCGCGATCTCCGTGATCATGCTCCCCCGTCTCTACGATCGGGACGGGGAGCGGGCGACCGCGCGCGCCGCGCAGGCGGCCAGGGTGCCGTGGCGGCCGATCATCCCGCTCTGCCTGGCGATGGCGTTCCTATACGTCGGCGACGCGGCGGTCTCCAACTACAGCACCCTCTACATGGAGGGCGCGCTGTCGGCGAGCGGCTGGCTGGTGCCCTTCGCCTACCTCGTCTACCAGGCGGCCATGCTCCTCGCACGGGTCCCCGGAGACTTCGCCGTGCGCAGGTACGGCCCGGCACCGGTCGTCCGGGTGGGCGCGGTGATCGCGGCCGTGGGCACGCTCGGCGTCGTCGTCGCCCCCGGAGTCACCTCGGCCGTCCTGTCGTTCGGCCTGATCGGCGTCGGCCTGTCCATCATCGCGCCGCAGTCGTTCTCGGCGGCCGGCCGCCTCGGCGCCGGGGCCGAGACGGCGATCGCGCGCGTCAACGTGTTCAACTACGTCGGCTTCCTCGTCGGCGCGGCCGTGGTCGGCACCGTCAACGACACCGTGGACGCGCGGGCGGCGTTCGTGCCCGCCGCCGTCCTGGTGGCCCTGATCGTGCCGCTGGCCAGGGGCTTCCAGCCGAAACCGGAACTCGTGCCGCAGAAGTAGGGCCGCTGGTCGCGTCCGGTCCGTCGGCCGGCCGGGAAGCGCATGAGCGCCTGCGCCATGGCGAGCCTCATCGCGACGCCTTCGTCATGGGGACCCGCGGATCGACCGGCTGGTCCGCCCAGGAGGAGCGGACCCAGGCGTGCCGGGGGTCGTCGCAGAAGGCCATGGACCGCGTGGGGGCGGGTCCGGCCAGGACGTTGAGGTAGTACAGGTCGTAGCCGGGGGCGGCCATCGACGGGCCGTG
>NZ_JBVJHH010000028.1:0-139977 GCF_055586905.1 Streptosporangium sp. NPDC048886 | reverse complement strand
GGACGAGGGCACGATGTGGGCGAGCACGTTCGCCCTGACCGAGGTGACGGCCGAGGTGGAGGCGCGCATCAGCGCACTCGTGAAGCAGGCGGTGAACTGAGGCGCGGCCGGAACGGAACTGCCCATGACCACGTCGGCGGCGGTCGGGAAACAGCTCACGCACGCCTCGTTGATCCGGTTTGGCGCGGTTGGCCCCAGCTCTTGATGCGTGAGGCCGCGACGGGGGTATCACGGCCTCGGGGTGGCGGGTCAGGGATGGCAGATCGGGTCGGCGGCGGGGAGGGCGCCGGTGGCCAGGTAGGCGTTGACCTTGGCGTCCACGCAGGCGTTGCCGTATTCGCCGTAGATCCCGTGGGCGGTGGTGCCGCGCAGGGTGAGCAGGCGGGAGCCGGTCAGCGCCCGGTGCATGGCCTTGCTGCCCTCGTAGGTGGTGGCGGTGTCGCCGGTGGCGGACACGATCAGCGCGGGGGTGGGGTTGCCGACGTGTGTGAGGCGCTCACGCGGGTGGTCCGGCCAGAAGGCGCAGGGCCAGATGTTGTTCTTGAGAGGGCCGAAGAGGGGGTGGCGCGCGCGGCTGCGCTGGACGTCGTTCCAGTAGGCGTCGGGGTCGCGCGGCGCGGCGCGGTCGCCGCAGGTGATCGCGGCGGCCGGGCCGGCAAGCGGGGAGCCGGCGCTGGTCAGGACGAACGTGAGGAATCCGTCGAGTTCGGGGCCGGGGTCGGCCGGGCGGCCGTGCGCGGCCTCGTTCAGGGTCCGAACGGTGGAGGTGAACTCCGCACGGGCCGCGGGGCGGTCGTCGCCGGAGCCGGCGGAGAGGATGTACGGGACCGCCTGGTCATCCACCTCGTACGGTCCGACGCGCAGCGGGCGGTCCTCGGCGACGGCGACGATCGCGTTCACGGTGGCGAGCACGCGGGCGGGGGTGGCGCCGAGGCCGTAGGCGCCGTGACGTTCGGCGGCCCAGGCCGCCCAGCCGCGCAGCGCGCGTTCCGCCTCGCCTTCGGTGCCCTGCGTCGCCCTGGGCCCCCACTTGCGCGGGTCGCCCGCGCTGTCCAGGACCACGCGGTCGGTGCGGCCGGGGAACATCTGGGTGTAGACCGCGCCCAGGTAGCTGCCGTAGGAGTAGCCGAGGAAGGAGATCCGGCGCTCCCCGAGGACGCGGCGCACGAGGTCGATGTCGCGGGCCGTGTCGCGCGTGTTGGCGTACGGGAGCACGTCGGCGTGGCGCCGGGCGCAGCGCTCGGCCAGGTCGCGCTGTACCGCCACCTGGTGATCGAACCGGGCGCGGGTCGGACCGGCCGAGCGGAGCCACAGGCCGATGGGCCAGCCGCAGTCGAGCGGCGTGCTGCGCCCGACGAAGCGCGGGTCCAGGCCGACGAGGTCGTAACGGGCGGCGACGTCCTTCATGGCCGCGCGCGTCTGCAGGGGCATGCCCAGCGTGCTCTCGCCGGGGCCGCCGCTGTTGAGGACCATGGTGCCGATGCGATGGGCGCGGTCCGTGGCGGGGAGGCGGGACAGCGCGAGTTTGATGGCGCGGCCGCCGGGCCTGGAGTGGTCGAGCGGGACGGTGAGCTCCGCGCACCGTGCGCCTGCCCGGTCGAGCTCCCTGCCGAGGGCGTCGTCGGGCCCCTGGGCGCAGGGCTTCCAGTCGAGCGGTGGGGGCGGGCCGCCGTCGGCGCTGGCCGGAGGCGCAACGGCGGCGGACAGGGCGATCAGGGCGAGGATCGGGACCAGGCGTCTGCGGGTACGCCCAAATGTCGGTTTCATGGCCGAGGACGCTATTCCGGCCAGATGTCCGGCACGATACAGCCAGCCGCACGCGCGTTGGTACAGCCCGCTGTAGTGCCCGACGGGGACCGGTGACGGATAATGATCTCCGTACGGCGTCGTGAGGAGGTGCGCATGCGTGACCGTGCGTTCTCCGGCTCGGTCTACCTGCTGGGCACGTTGGCCACCGCCGTGGTCACGGCGCTCGCGTTGCCGGTGCTGCTCGCGCCGCCGGCGGCGCGGGGCTGGGCGGCCTGGCACCGTCAGCGGGCCGGCAGGCTGCTCGGCGTTCCGGCCGACGGACGGCCGGGCGGGCGGCGGGATCTCGCCTGGGCGCTCGCGCACGTCGCCGTCGGGTTCCCGCTCGGGCTGGCCGCCCTGATATGCCTGGGCAATGTCCTGGTCGCCGCGGTGGCGTTGCCATTGTGGTGGGCGTTTCCCGCCGACGCGCGTCCCACCCTGTTCTCGTTCTTCGATGTCCATGTGGACGATTGGGAGACCGCGCTGGTCGGGGGCTCCGTTCAGATCGCCGTCCTCGGTGCGGCGGCCTGGTGGGTGCTCCCGACGCTGGCGCGACTGCACGCGCGGCTGTGCCTGGCGGTGCTCGCGCCGTCGGCCCGCGAGCGGCTCACCGAGCGGGTCGACGTGCTGACCAGGAGCCGGGTCGGCGTGGTCGACGCCCATGGCGC
This sequence comes from Streptosporangium sp. NPDC048886, assembly GCF_055586905.1. NCBI lineage: Bacteria > Bacillati > Actinomycetota > Actinomycetes > Streptosporangiales > Streptosporangiaceae > Streptosporangium > Streptosporangium sp. NPDC048886. The sequence goes on along the minus strand of NZ_JBVJHH010000028.1, from coordinate 137,521 downwards.
GGAGCTCCAGCGGATCGAACGCGATCTGCACGACGGGACGCAGGCGCGGCTGGTGACCATCGCCATGCAGCTGGGCATGGCCCGGGAGTCACTCGCCGACGCCCCGGACACGGTGGCGATGCTTCTCCAGCAGGCGCACGAGACGGCGGAGGAGGCGATGGTCGAGCTCCGCACGGTGCTCCAGACGATCTACCCGCCGATCCTCGCCGACCGCGGGCTCGACGGGGCGCTGACGGCGCTGGCCGCCCGGTCGAGCGTGCCGGTCCACATCGAGCTCGCCGATCTGGGCGCGCTCCCGGCGACCGTGGAGGCGGTGGCCTACTACGTGATCGCCGAGGCGCTGACGAACGTGACCAAGCACGCCGCCGCCACACGAGCGGCCCTCCGGATCGAGCGCGCCGACGACGTGCTGTCCATCGAGGTCACCGACGACGGAAGGGGCGGCGCCGACGAGGCGCGCGGCACCGGGATCTCCGGGATACGCCGGCGGGTCGCCGCCCTGGACGGCGCCGTCCGTCTCGACAGCCCGCCGGGCGGCCCCACCACGCTCGCCGTCCAGATGCCGTGCGCATAACGATCGTTCAGGAGGTCCCGTGCGGGTCGTGATCGCCGAGGACAACGTCCTGCTGTCCAGCGGCCTGGAGCTGCTGCTGGCGGCGAAGGGCTGCGAGGTCGTGGCCGTCGTCGGTGACGGCGAGGCGTTCCTCCTCGCCGTCACCGAGCACCGCCCCGACATCGCCATCGTCGACGTGCGGCTGCCACCGTCGTTCCGCGACGAGGGAATCCACGCCGCGTTACGGGCCCGCCGCGAGCACGGCGCGCTGCCGATCCTGGTGCTCTCGCAGTACGTCGAGCGCGAGTACGCCGGCGAGCTCCTCTCCGACGGCCGCGGGGGCATCGGCTACCTCCTCAAGGACCGCATCGGCCGGGTGGCCGAATTCGTCGACGCCCTGCGCCGCGTCGCGGCCGGCGGCACCGCCATGGACCCCGAAGTGGTCGCCCAGCTCCTCGCCCGCCGCACCGGCGACCCCCTGGACACCCTCACCTCCCGCGAGCGGGAGTCGCTCGCCCTCATGGCGCAGGGCCACGACAACGCCACCATCGCCGAGCAGATGCGCATCTCCGACAACGCCGTCCACAAGCACATCGGCAACATATTCGCCAAGCTCGGCCTGGCACCGGACGACTCCGGCCACCGCCGCGTACGCGCAGTGCTCGCCTACCTGGACGGCGCGCCCCGGGCGGCCGGGCCGGGCCCTGGGCGCGGGAACCCGCACTGATCCGCGCATAGAGGCGATCGGGGCGGCGCTGACCTGCGGTTTCACTGAGGGAGCCGCCGTGTGACCCGGGCACGTCATCCGGTACGGCGACGGCCCAGCAAGATCCGATGTAGGTTTTGGGCTTATGTGAGCCGGACCCCGACAACACCGGTTCCTCGTGCATACCTTCTCGTCTCGCCCACCGGGCCCGGACCATCCGGCGGCGCCAGGCCGACCCGACTCCGTCGAGGCTGCTCCCACCGGCAGTCCCCGGCCACGGCTGTTTCCGGCTTCACCCCACCGCTACGACGGCGGAGATTCGGCGACCTCGCCTAAAGGTCATTATCGGGCAATTGGTTCACAAAGCCGCTGTCCGGGTAGCCGGCTCCCCGATATGGGAACCGCGACGAAAGTGCCGCAGACACGGAGTATGAGCGGCGAGGAGCTCTCCGCCGACCACGCGTGGGTGACCCTGCGCAAGTACGGGCGATGGCACCTCATCCGTGACTCCTTCGCCAGGTTCAGGTACGGCGACGGGATGACCAACTCGCGTGCGCTGGCCCTGCAGGTGTGCCTGTCCATCATCCCCGGCGCCATCGCGCTGGTCGGGCTGAGCTCGGTGCTCAACCAGGAGCAGCTCGGCCAGGTGCTGGAGCTGACCCTGAGCCGGATCGCGCCCGGCGCCGGGGTGGAGGCGGTCAAGGACGTGCTCGCCGACAGCCACCGGCAGGCGGGTCACACCGGGGGCGCCCTTGCCCTGTGGCTCGGCCTGGTCACCGCGCTGGTCTCGCTGACCAGCGCCATGGCCCAGGTGGAGCGCGGGGCCAACCGGATCTACGGCGTCGAGCGCGACCGCCCGTTCCACCGCAAGTACGGCAGGGCCCTGCTGATGGCCGTCTCCGCCGGCGCCTTCATGACGGTGGGCTTCGTGGTGATGGTCGGCGGCGGGGCGATCGGGCGAGCGCTCGCCCAGGTCTACGGCTGGGGCGAGGACATGCTGGCGGCGTTCACGCTGGTCCGCTGGCCGGTCGGATTCCTGCTGGCCCTGCTGTCCGCCTCGGTGCTGTTCCGCGCCGCCCCCCGGCGCCGGCAGCCGGGCCACACCTGGCTGGCCTTCGGCGCCCTGGTCGCCCTGGTCCTGTGGACGGCGTTCACCCTCCTGCTGGCCCTCTACATCGAGCGCAGCGGCACCTTCGGCGCCACCTACGGCCCGCTCACCGCCGTCATGGCGCTGCTGCTGTGGTCCTTCCTCAGCTCGACGGCGCTCTTCCTCGGGCTGGCCTTCGCCGCGCAGCTGGAGGCGTGCCGCGGCGGCAACCGGGAGCCGGTCGGGCCGGATCCCGGCCCCACCGCCGAGGAGGAGCGGGAACCGCTGGTGGGCGCCGTCGGCACGGCCGCCGCCGAGGCCGTACGGGGGCTGGCGCGGTGGTGGCGCCGGCCCCGGATCCGGTAGAGCCGGCCGGTCACGGGCGGCGTCGTGCGGGTCCGCCATGCTCACGCGGTGTCCGACGGCGGCATCCTGTGGGGATGAGTTATCGCATATGCGTCGTGTGCCTGGGAAACATCTGCCGGTCCCCGATGGCCGAGGTGGTGCTGAGGAAGACCCTGGCCGACCACGGGCTGGGCGATGTCGTCTCGGTCGACAGCGCGGGCACGGGCGGCTGGCATCAGGGCTCCCCGATGGACGAGCGGGCCGCGGCGATGCTGGCCGACAACGGCTATGACGGCTCCTCGCACAGTGCCAGGCAGTTCCTGGCCGGCTGGTTCGGTCAGGTGGACCTGGTGCTGGCGATGGACGCCGAGAACCTCCGGGCGCTGCGCCGCCTGGCGCCGGCCGGCTCGGACGTGCGGCTGTTCCGCTCCTTCGACCCGGCCGCGCCGGCGGGGGCCGAGGTGCCCGACCCCTACTACGGCGGCCGCGAGGGCTTCGCCGACGTGCTGGAGATGGTCCGGGCCGCGTCCGAGGGACTGGCCGAGCACCTGTCGCGGACACTGTCGCGGTGAGGGACCCGCGGGCGGCCTCCCTCGTCCGGGCGCCGTGGCCGCCGTCCCGTCCCGGTCCCCGCGCGAGGGCCGGGGATCTCCGCACGGGCTGATGTCGGTGACCGCCGCTACTGTCGGCGATCACTGTCACCGCCTTGAGGAGGGACCGCATGACCGAGCCAGACGCGATCATGACCGAGATCGGCCGGGGCATCGAGCTCAACCAGAGCGGCAGGCGGGAAGAGGCCCGCCGGCTGTTCTCCGGCCTCTGGGAGGAGATCGGCGTCACCGGCGATCCGCTGCACCGCTGCGCGCTCGCCCACTCGATGGCCGACGCCCAGGACGACCCGCACGAGGAACTGGTCTGGGATCTGCGCGCGCTGGAGGCGGCGGACCTGGTCACCGACGAACGGGCCCGGCAGGCGGGCGCCACCGGCCCCGTGGCTGGCTTCTACCCGTCCCTGCACCTCAACCTCGGGGAGGTCTACCGGAAGCTGGGCGACCTCGATCGCGCGCGGGACCACCTCGATCGCGGGCGGGCCTCGGTGGGCGCCCTCGGCGACGACGGGTACGGGCAGATGATCAAAGGGGGGCTGGACCGGCTGGCGGACCGCTTGCGGGCCGTCTGAGAGCCCGGCCTGGCCGGTCGGCCGTGCCCCCCACGGCGCCGGGCCGGCGCCGCGGGACGTCCCGCCCGGCCCGCTCACCGGCCGCGGGGGCAGCGGGTGAGCAGGGACCAGAGGACCTGCGGGGTCAGCGGGGTGGCGGTGATCCGGCCGGCGATCTCGGGCAGGGCCGCGGCCACCGCGTTGCCGACGGCCGCGGGCGGGCCGATCGTGCCCGCCTCGCCCGCGCCCTTCATGCCGCCGGGAGTGATGGGGGAAGGGGTCTCCAGCAGGACGACTTCGATCTCCGGGATCTCCCGCACCGTCGGCAGGAGATACTCCGCCGCCGGCTGCCCGTCCGGGGAGTAGACGACCTCCTCCGTCAGCGCCATCCCGATCCCCTGCGCGATCCCGCCTCTCAGCTGGCCTTCGACGATCGCCGGGTTGACCAGCACGCCGGAGTCGCCGACCACCCAGTAGCCCTCGACCTCGACGGCCCCGGTCTCCTCGTCGACCGCCACGGCCGCCGCGTGGGCGCCGTAGGCGTAGGTGTAGGCGCTGGGGTCGTGGGTGACCCGCTCCTCCAGGCCCGGTGACATCCCGGCGGGCAGGTCCCAGCCGCGCCAGGCGGAGGTGGCGATCTCCCGAAGGGTGCGGCGCGCGCCGGGGTCGCCCTTCACCTGTACGGCGCCGTCCACGATCTCCAGGTCCTCCGGGGCCGCCTCCAGCTGGTGGGCGGCGATGGCCACGATCCTGTCGCGCAGCAGGCCGGCCGCCCGGTTCAGGGCCCCGCCGCCGACCACGAGGGAACGGCTGGCGATCGAGCCGACGGAGGAGTACGGCGTGGCGGAGGTGTCGCCGAGCACCACGTGGACCCGCTCCAGCGGCACGCCCACCCCGTCGGCGGCGAGCTGGGCGAGAGTGGTCTCGATGCCCTGCCCCATGCCCGCCACCCCGGCGTGCACGACGACCGAGGCGTCGAGGTCCATCCGCACGATCGCGGTCTCGAACCCGCCTGCGGCCTGGCCCGCCGCCTTCATCCCCATGGACGGCCCCAGGCCGGTCGCCTCCACGTGGCAGGAGAACCCCACACCCCGCCTGCGCCCGTCGTGTGACGGCCTGGCGCGCGCGATCTCGCGCAGCGTGCGCAGGGCGCCGGGGTAGTCGCCCGAGTCGTAGGACTGCCAGGTGCGGGTGGAGTAGGGCAACTCCTCGGGGCCGATCATGTTGCGCAGCCGTAGCTCGACGGGGTCGAGCCCCAGGCGCCGGGCCGCCTCGTCGATCAGCCGTTCCCTGGTCCAGGTCACCTCGGGCTGGCCGAACCCCCGGTAGGAGCCGGTCGGCGTGGTGGTGGTGACGGCGGCGCGCAGGCGCGCCCCGGCCCTGTCGAAACGGTAGGGCCCGGGCAGCATGATGGCCGACACGGCGAGCGGGGAGATGCCGACGTTCGAGGGGTGGGCGCCCAGGTCCCCGAGGATGTCGCAGTGCAGCGCGACGAAGCGGCCGTCCGCCTCCAGCGCCAGCCGGCCCCGGTGCACGGCGTCGCGGGCGGGCAGGGTGGCGACGAGGTGGTCGCTGCGCGACTCGGTCCACGTCACGGGCCGGCCGAGGCGGATCGCGGCCAGGCAGACCAGCGCCTCGTCGGGGTAGAGGTGCTCCTTGGCGCCGAACCCTCCGCCGACGTCGCAGCCGATGACGCGCACCCGGTGGTGGGAGAGCCCGAGCGCCTCGGCCGCGTGGTCGCGCACGTGGTGGGGGGCCTGGGTGGCGGCCCAGACCGTCAGCGTCTCCTCGGCGTAGGCCGCCACGATCCCGCGCGGCTCGACCGGGCTGGGCGCCGCCCTGCCGAGCCGGAACCTCATGTCCACCACGTGGGCCGCGCCGGCGATCGCCTCCTCGCAGTCGGTGTCGCCGACCGCGAAGTCGGTGACCAGGTTGGTGCCCCAGCCGGGGTACAGCAGTGCGGCGCCGCCGTCGAGCGCCGCCTCCACCCCGATCACGGCGGGCAGCTCGCCGAACTCGAAGCCGACCTGCCCGGCCGCGTCATGGGCGGCCTCCGCGGTCCGCGCCACGACGACGGCGAGCGGCTGCCCGGCGTAGCGGATCGTCTCCTCCAGCGCCGGGTAGGAGATCTCACGCTGCCCCGGCGCCAGGGACACGCACGGCAGCCGGACCGCGGCCGCGTCCTCGGCGGTGATGACGTCCAGCACCCCGTCGGCCGCCCGGGCGGCCTCGACGGCACGTCGCGTGACCCGGCCGTGCGCTATGGGGCTCCGGACGACCACCGCGTACGCCATGCCGGGAAGGCGGACGTCGCCGACGAACTTGCCCCGCCCGGTCAGCAGCCGGGAGTCCTCACGGCGGGGGGCCCGGGTGCCGACATACGGATGACCATCGCTCATGGCCCTGATTGTGAGTGCCGTCACGGCCCACGCCAAGACCGCCGTGCCGTACGGCCTCAAGCCGGCGCCGTGCCGTACGGCCTCAAGCCGGCCGGGCGCCGCTCACACCGGCAGGGGCTCACTGACGACGACGGGCTCGTGCCGGACCGGGAAGTTGACGGAGTTGGCGATGAAGCACAGCTCGTGGGCTCGCTCGTGCAGCGCCGCGGCACGCTCGGCGTGCTCCGGAGCGGCGACGGTCACCCGGGGCCGCAGCAGGACCTCCTCGAAACGGCCGCTGCCGTCGGGAGCCTCCGTCATGGTGCCGCTCGGGTGGTCGGTGTAGGCGGTGACCACGACTCCGGCGTTGGCGCACAGGCTGAGATACCAGAGCATGTGGCACTGCGACAGCGAGACGACCAGGAGCTCCTCGGGATTCCACCGGTCCGGCTCGCCACGGAACGACGGGTCGGACGAACCCGCGATCGGCGCCTTGCCGGTGGCGCCGATCTCGTGCGCCCGCCCGTAGGCGCGGTAGTCGCTCGTGCCCGTGCCACCGTTGCCGGTCCACGTCACGTCCACCTCGTAGTGATGAGTCTTCGGCATCGCCTTCTCCTTCCCCGGCGGCCTTCCGCCGGCCATCTTGTCGTCGACCGTCACACCGGCGCTATGACGCCGGGGACGTGCGGGTACGGGCGGCGCCGGTGGCGCGCGCGTGGTCGCCGGCGATCCGGCCGGCGAGTTCGCGCCGGCCATCCCTGATCGCCGCCAGGAGCCGCCGGTGCTCGTCGGCCACCGCCTCCGGACGCTCCGGGGCGGTCAGGGTCGCCCGGGTGGAGACGATGATCTGGTCCCAGAGACGGTCGAGGGTCTCCAGCGCGATCGGGTTGCCGGCGAGCTCGGCCACCGTCCGGTGGAAGTCGCGGTTCAGCCCGACGGCGCGGTCGAGGTCTCCGGCGGCGGTGACCTGTTCGAGCCGCCGCGCGCTGTCCTCCAGCTCCGCCAGGGCCGCGGGCGGGATCCGCCCGTCCCGCTGCCGGTCGGCGGCCAGCTCGGCGGTGAGCGTCTCCAGTGCCGCCCGCACCGCGTAGGCGTGGTCCAGGGAGTCCGGCGACAGGCCGGTCACCACCACGCCCCGGCCCGTGCTCCGCACCAGGCCGTCGCTCTCCAGCCGGCGCAGCGCCTCGCGGACGGGTGTGCGGCTCACCTCCAGCGCCGCGCTCGCCGACAGTTCGGTGAGCCGCTCGCCCGGCGGGTAGTGCCCCGCCACGATCTGCTCGCGCAGCCGCCGATAGACGGTGTCACCGTGCATCGCTCCCCTTCTGCCGCTTTGTATGCAATGTATACATTGTGGCTCGGCTCACCTTCAAGCCGGGGCGGGCGGGGGCGGCGCCGGTCTGCGGAGCGCGACCCGTCAGCCGTTCTCGGGCAGCCCGTACCTGGCCCGTGCCGCGGCGACCCTGTCAGGGAGGAACTCCGTCGGCCAGGGCCCCTCGGCCGGGGAGTAGCCGCGCAGCACGCGCCGGGAGATGGAGGCCAGGTGCACCTCGGTGGGGCCGTCCATGATGCCCATCAGCGGCGCGCTCTGCCAGAGCCTGGCCAGGGGCGTCTCGTTGGAGACGCCGAGCGCGCCGTGGATGTGCATCGCGCGGTAGACGACGTCGTGGAAGACACGGGCGGCGGCGACCTTGCAGGCCGCGATCTGGGTGCGCGCCTCCCTGGTCGAGGACTGGTCGATCAGCCACGCGGTGTGCAGGACCATCAGCCGGAACTGCTGGATCTGGATGTAGGAGTCGGCGATCGCGGCCTGCACCAGTTGCTTGTCGGCCAGCAACCCGTCATGCGTCCGCCTGGACAGCACCCGCTCGCACATCATGTCGAAGGCCTTCTTCACCGCCGCGACCGTGCGCATCGAGTGGTGGATGCGCCCGCCGCCCAGCCGGGCCTGGGAGACCGCGAAGGCGCCGCCCTCCTCACCGAGCAACGCCTCCGCCGGGACCCGGACGTCGTCGTAGCGGATGTGGGCGTGCGCGCCGTGGCCAGGCCGCTCGCCGATCGTGCCGATGTCGCGCAGGATCTCGACGCCCGGGGTGTCGGCCGGGACGAGGAACATCGACATCCGCCTGTAGGGATGGGCCTCGGGGTCGGTCACCGCCATCACGATCAGGAAGGTCGCCGAGGAGGCGTTGGAGGTGAAGTACTTCTCACCGCTGATGACCCAGCCCCCCGAGGCGTCCCGTACGGCGCGGCAGCGGAACAGGCGCGGGTCGGCGCCCGCGTGCGGCTCGGTCATCGAGTAGGCCGAGAAGCACTCGCCGTCCAGCAGCGGCTGGAGGTAGCGCTCCTTCTGCTCGGCGGTGCCGTACATCGCGATGATCTCCGCGTTGCCGGTGTCGGGCGCCTGGCAGCCGAAGATGACCGGCGCCCAGCCGGACCGGCCGATGAGCTCGTTCATCAGAGCCAGCTTGAGCTGGCCGTATCCCTGGCCGCCCAGTTCGGGGCCCAGGTGGCAGGCCCACAGACCCCGGTCCTTGACCTGCTGCTTGAGCGGCCCGACGATCTCGCGCAGCCTGTCGTCCATGTCCCGGTAGGCGTGTCCGCCGAAGACCAGGTCGAGCGGCTCGACCTCGTCACGGATGAAGGCGTCCATCCAGTCGAGCTTCTCCTGGAACTCCGGCTCGGTGGAGAAGTCCCACATGGCGCCTCCTCTGGCACTCCATCCGAATAATGTTCTGTTCGGCGCGAACTTATAATGTGATCGCATTAACAGTCAACGGTGGGAAGCGCGATGACACGGCCGGCGGGGACCCGGGAACGGTTGATCGCCGCGGCGGAGGAGCTGTTCTCCACCCGGGGTATCGGGGCCGTCAGCCTGAACGAGATCGTCCGGGCCTCGGGGGCGCGCAACGCGACCGCGCTGCAGTACCACTTCGGAGACCGGGCCGGGCTGCTCCGCGCCGTACTCGACAAGCACGGCGGCGACGTGGACGCGCGGCGGCACGCCATGCTCGACGACTACGAGAGAGGCGGCGGCCCCGGGCAGCCGCGGACGCCCTCGCCCGCGGACACCGGGACACCCTCGTCCACGGGCACCGGCACGCCCGCCACCGGCCCCACCGGCGCCGGGACGCCGGCCGCCGAGCCCACACATCCGCGGACGCACCCGCCCACCGGCCTGCCGGCGTATCCCCGGGTGCTCGCACTGGCCGCCGCCCTCGTCCACCCGCCGGCCGCCAAACTGGCCGACCTCGACGGCGGCCCGGCCTACCTGCGCATCATGGCCGAGCTCATCGGCCACCCGGGAGCCTCACTGGCCACGGCGGAGCAGGACGACCCCGCCGCCAGCATCCACCGCTGGCGGCGGCTGGCCGCGCCGCTGCTCCAGGAGGACGCGGTCCGGCTGCACCGGCGGCTGGTGGCCATCCGGTTCACCATGGTGGAGCTCGGCCGGCGGGCCCGCTCGGGGCCGCACCCCGACGACCGGCTGTTCGTCAGCCACCTCGTCGACCTGGTCGCCGCGCTGCTGCTCGCGCCGCTGTCGGAGGAGACCCTCCGGCTCGCCGCCGAGCGTGGCGCCGAGACCGCCGGCTGACCGGCGGCCGGGAGCGGACCGTCGGGAGCTGGTTGCCGAAAACGGCCGGGAGCGGGCCACCGGGAACAGCCGGAAGCGAAGCGACCGGGAACGGGTCACCGGGAGCGGCCGGGAGCGGAGAGACCGTGGCGACCTACCGGGACATTGCGATCCGGTCCCGGCGGCACCCCTTCCGGGCCCGGACCTCCGGTCAACGACGGTAACCGTGTGTGACCGAATCCCTTCCTGTCGTACCTGTCCGTCGCCGGAGGGTAATCGGAGCCTCCCAAGGCTTTGGACGCACCTGGATGCCCCCCGGAGTGCCCGCCGTCTACCGTGGAATTCCGGCTCTCCGCCGCATCGGTGCCCTGTGCGGCACCGGTCCGGCATTCCGCCAGCCCGGGCATCGCCCAGGGCGCAACTGATTAGACATGGAGTGATCTGTCATGATCAAAGTCAGGAACGCTCTCGTATCCGGGCTGATGGGGGCCTCCGCGCTCATCGTGCCCGCGACGATGCCGGCTCAGCCCGCCGGCGCCGACACCGTCTCCACGGCCTCCGCCCTCGTCTCCGCGGAGAAGCCCTGCTCGAAGCACAGGAATCCGGCCAAGTGCTACGCCCGGCGCGGCAGCGGCGGCGGTGGCGGCGGCGGTGGCGGCCTCGACCGCGGCATCAGCGACGACAGCATAACCCGCGGCGGCAGCGGCGGCGGCATCGACAACTGACACGACGGCGCCAGCGCCGGACAGGCCGCCCGGCACCGGGCCCACCCGCCGCCCGGTGCCGGAAAGTCATGCCTGTGACCGGCCACGGCCAGGACCGGCGGCCCACCACCTGGTGCCGGACAGCCGCCGGTGACCGGCCTCCGGCCGTGACGGCCCGCGCGGCGCGGCCCGTCACGGTCCGAGGGCCGCGCTCCCCCTGCCACGGTGACGATCCGCCAGGACGGCGAGCTGCCCGAGGACCGCCCCTCTGGAACCGCCGGCCGCCTTTCCGACCGGAGCATGACCGCACGGCCTCTCCCCGGCCGGCCGGCCCGGCCGCAGGCCGAGCCCCCCGCCCCACCATTCGGGCACGGCTCTCCTCATTCGGCAGGCCGTACCCTCACATGGCTGGATAACGTGCCTCATGCCCCCGAACTCGAATCGTCTCTACCAAGCGGTCCTCCGCGACAAGACCGCCCCCATCTCCCTCCGGCTCCGCCGCACCTTCGGAGACTGGCTCGTGACGAAGGGACTCCCCGCGCCGGAGCAGGGCCGGCCGTCCCAGGAGTTCGAGGCGGACGGTGTCAGGGCCCGCATGGACCGCAAAGTCGACTGCGGCCGGTATGTCCTGGAGGAGACCGATGGGAGAGGACCGCTGCGCACACAGGTCACCTACGCGGAGTCGGTGGCCGGGATGACCGGCTGGGTGGTCGTCCGGGTCGAGGGGGACGGCGAGAGCCACGACGGGCACGCCCCGGACTTCGTCCAGGCGTACCTGCGCACCGCGCGGATCACCGACGGAGCGGTGCACCTGACGGACACCGCGGACGCGGTCGACGAGGACGGCGTCCACCGGCTGGTCCACCTGCTCGCCGAGCGCGACCGCCGGGTCCCGGTGATCGTCGTGTCGGCGGATCCCCAGAATCCGCAGGGTGCCCGGGCGAGGGCCGAGCACCTGGCCGGCGCGGTCGCCGGGGCCGGCGTGGTCGTGCGTCTCGCCGATCGACACGCCCAGGACCGCTTCAACGGGACGATGGGCTCCGAGCTCGGCGTGTTCGGCGCGGGCATCCGCACGTACGTGGCGCCCTTCGATCCGGCCTCCGAGAGCTACCCCTACCGGCACCGTCCGATGGGCGGCCCGATGCTCCGCAGACAGGGCGGTCAGGCCCTCGAACTGGTGGCGGGCGGCGCCATCGGCGAGACCGCCCGCCGTCCCCTCCCCGACGACCTCCAACGTGCCTACCAGGTGGTCTCCAGGATCCTGGCGGGCAAGGCGCAGCCCGGCGACATCGCCGCGGCGGTGGCGCCGAGGCCGGCGCCGGCCGGCTCCGACCGGGAGGAGCTGCGCCGCCGGATGATGGCGATGACCGTCCGTCCCGGACCCGTGGCCGCGACGGTCGTGCCCGTCGAGGAGCCCGTCGGGACCGCCGTGGCCGCCGGAAGCGCCGGGGCGGAGGGCGCCGGGACCGCCGGGACCACCGTGGCCGCCGCGGAGTCGGAGGACGCCGGGACCGCCACGGAGCCGGGGGGCGCCGGGACCGGACGGCCCGCCTCCGAGGTGGCCGAGCTCGCCCAGGCGGTCGCCGCCGTCGTGGTCAAGGAGCTGCGGGGAGAGCTCGACGCGGCGCTCGACCTCACGGTCTCGTCGGCGGGGAACGGGACGGACAACAGGGAGATCCTGCGCCAGATGCGCACCCTCGGCGCGCGTGTCGACGGACTGCGCGATCTCATCTCCGTACGGCCGGGCCGCGACCGGCCTCCGGCCGGGCCGGAGGGCGGCAACGGCCGTACGGCGGGCGAGATCGACCGGCTCCGCGCCGAGCACGAGATCCTCCAGCAGGAATACGCCGAGGCCGTCGCGGGCGCCCGCAAGCTCCAGGAGCGGGTCCACTGGCTGGAGGCCAGGCTGGCCGAGGCCGGCCAGCCCGCCTTCGGCCTGTCCGCCGACAGGCCCGCGTTCGAGCCGACGAGTCTCATGGACGCCCTGAACATGGCCCGGGAGACGCTTGCCCACGTGGAGATCGGCGACACCGACACGGAGGCGGCGAAACTCGACCTCGCCTACCCCACACTCGCGCGGGTCTGGGCCTCCAAGACCTGGGACGCCCTACGGGCGCTGGACGCGTTCGCACGGGCCAGGTCGTCGGATGAGTTCGCCGGCGGGTTCTTCGACTGGTGCAGGAGCGCCGCCCGGCTCACGATCCCGGTGGGGATGGTCGCCATGAGCGAGTCCCGGACCGTGAACACCAACGGCAAATACAGCATGAGGCGGACCTTCGCCGTCCCTCTGGAGGTGCACCCCTCGGGCAAGGTGCTGATGGAAGCGCACATCAAGATCCGCAAAGGCGGCTGCCCGGCGCCCCGGATCCACTTCCACGACGACTCGGGCGGCAGCACCGGCAAGATCTGGGTCGGCCACGTGGGCGACCATCTCCCCAACCCCCACACCAACTGATCTGCGGCCCGGAATCATCCACGCGGCCCAGGCGGATCACGATTGGGGCGGGTAGCCACATATGCGCCGATAGAGAGGGTTTTCCGGACACACGGCCCGGATACGCGGTCCGGCAAGGGTGACTCGGGGGGCACCGTCGCGTAGTCAGCATGGGCCGCGCTCGAAGGCGGCGACATGATGCCGATCGGCAACGGGGCGGTCGCGATCGGGGTCAGCGAGCGCTCCACCACCCGGATGATCGAGCACATCGCCCTGGCGCTGTTCGCCCGGCGGGCCGCCACGCGCGTGATCGCGGTGAACATCCGTTCCTACATGCATCTGGACACCGTGTTCACCCTGCTGGACGCCGACAAGGCCACCGGTTACCCACCGGTGGTGGACAACGCGGCGGTGTACTCGCTGCGCCCCGGCGACAAGGAGGCGACGCTGGAGGTCCACCGCGATCACGGCGTGGACGTCGTGGAGATCGAGGGATTCGAACTGGGCAAGGGACGCGGCGGCGGCCCCTGCATGACCTGCCCGATCCTGCGGGACGGGCTGTGACCGTCCGCCCGCCCCGCTGACGTTCCCGCTGACCGTCGGTGGGACCACCTTCGCCTTCGGCGTGGCGGCCTCCGCGGAGGCGTCCGCCCTGAGAGAAGGCGCTGCCGTCGGTCGCCGCGGTCGCCTTCGCGGCCGTCACCGGCCTGCCCCGCTACCTGGCCGGCCGTGCCGAACGCCGCATCTCGCTGCAGGGCGCCATGATCCTCGACCGGGCCGCGGGCATCCTGCTGGCCAACGGGTTCACCGACCTGGTCCTCGCACGCCTGAACCGGTGACGGCACGCCTGTGACAGGACCCGTTCCCAAGGAGAGAAGGGTCCCGGAGCAAGGAGAGGAAGGTCCCGGAGCGTGTGACAGCGGGACATCGCACGGCAGGTCAGGGTGTCGCAGGCGATCCGGCAGACGTCCCGAAGATGGGGCAAGGTCCTCTTCGGGAGCCGCGGAGTCTGCAATGCTGAGGGCGGAAAAAACGTACCCCCGCACATACGTCGGGACCAGTATCCGAATACGCCCGGCGGAGAGGACAACCCCCGTGCCCATCGCCTTCCCATACGCCGACGATGCCGAGCGCGAGCACGCCGAACGGCTCGCCGCGGCGCGCCAGCAGCTCGCCCACGAGGGGATGCTCCACCCGACGTGGGAGGAGCTGACCGAGCAGGAGCGCGCGGACGCCATGGTGGACGCGGTCTGGTACCTACGGGCCGGGCGTCGAGCCGGACTGTACGGCTTCGACTCGGCCCGGCCGGTCATCACAGTGCGCGACACCAACGGGCAGCCGATCCCCCGCGAAGGCTACGAGGCCTTCCTGCGCACCTGGATCGAGAAGAACGGGACCGGCGACCGGCTCGCGCTGCTGGACGACACGGAGAGGTTCGTCGTGGCCGCGCTGCTGGACGAGCTGTGCGGCGTCTACCCCAAGGAGCAGCTCGGGCAGCTCGCCCGGGAGGTGGCGGTGAAGCTGAACGACCGGCGCGGCGCCTGACCGGCCTGCCGGGAGCGCCGAGCACCGCGTTCGGGGCGTCGGGGCTCCGGCCCTGTTCGAGGCGGGTGTGGTAGCCGGCGCCCACCTCGGCGGGGCCGGCTCCGTCGGCACACCTTGTCGCCTATCATTCGTAGTTGCAAACTACTCGCGATAAGAGGGTGGCATGGCGGTCGTTCTGGGGATCGAGACCTCGTGCGATGAGACCGGCGTCGGAATCGTGGCCGACGGGAGGCTCATCGGCGCCGCGCTGGCCTCCTCGATGGACGAGCACGCGCGCTACGGCGGAGTGGTGCCGGAGATCGCCGCCCGGGCGCACCTGGAGTCGCTGGTCCCGTGCGTGGAGGCCGCGTTCCGGCAGGCCGGGATCGGCCCCAGGGAGCTGGACGCGGTCGCCGTCACCTCGGGACCCGGCCTGGCGACCGCGCTGCAGACCGGCCTGGCCGCCGCGAAGGCCTACGCGCTCACCTGGGACCGGCCGCTGTACGGCGTGCACCACCTGGCCGGGCACGTGGCCGCCGACACCCTGGAGCACGGTCCGCTGCCCCGGCGGTCCGTCGCGCTGATCGTGTCGGGCGGCCACACCTCGCTGCTGCTCCTCGGCGACCTGGCACGCGATCCGATCGTTCACCTCGGCGACACCCGCGACGACGCCGCGGGAGAGGCGTTCGACAAGATCGCGCGGATTCTCGGGCTCGCCTACCCCGGTGGTCCCGCCGTCGACAGGGCCGCACGGGACGGAGATCCCCGGGCGATCGGTTTCCCCCGCGCGATGCTCGGCGCCGGCTACGACTTCTCCTTCTCCGGGCTCAAGAGCGCCGTCGCCCGGCACGTGGAGCGGGGTGGTCCCGGGTTCTCGGTGCCGGACGTCGCCGCCTCCTTCCAGGAGGCCGTGGTCGACGTCCTGACCCGCAAGGCCGTCGACGCCTGCCTGGCCCACGGCGTGGACACGCTGGTGATCGTCGGCGGGGTCGCCGCGAACCACAGGCTCCGGCGGGTCGCCGCCGAGCGGTGCGGCGCCGCAGGTGTCACGCTGCGGATCCCGTCCCCGCGGCTGTGCACCGACAACGGCGCGATGATCGCCGCCGTCGGGGGTCTCCTGGTCGCCGCCGGCGCCCCGCCCTCCCCCTTCGACCTGGCCGCCGACCCGTCGGCCCCGCTGACCCGGGCCTCTCTCACCCCGGACCGTCTCTGACCCCGTCCGCGTGGCCCTTCCCGGCGCTGACTCATTGCGGCCGTAGAGGTGGCTTCTCCACGATCACGCGACTGCGGGCCCCTCACTCACCAGCCGTTCAAGAAGGCGGCAGTAGGCACCATGTCACCACAGTCGACTGAGTATCCGCTCCAAGAAGTCACATCAGCCCATGGAGCCGGCTGGCAGACTGCGGACATGCCCGGGGAGCGCGGCATGTCACGTATGCGGCCACCGTGGCCGCGGCGTCGACCATCAGGAGGCTGAGGCCTCCCTGACTGCGGCGGACAGCCAGACGGTCAGCGCGGTGAGGGTCACGAGGGCGATGACGATCAGCGCAGGAAAGTACCAATCCGGGAAAAGAAGCCCGAGATCGACATCACCAGCGGGATACAGCACGATCGCGTAAGTGCCCAATACGGCCAGGGCGAGAGTGAGCAGGTAGACCATGCTGGCGGCCGTGCACAGCACGAGGCCGCCGGCGGTGGATCGACGATTCAGCCGGCCACCCAGCGCGGCGAGCACGGCCGCCTCGACGGCGAGAATGAGAGTGATGCTGAGCGTCACCTTCCGCGCTGACGCGATCTCCCCGTCCAGCCGGCCTGGCAGCAGGTCGTTCCAGCCTCCGTGCCCGGGGTTGAGCCCCGACTGGGCGGCCAACTGGAGCTCGATCAGGGTCACTCCGGCGTACAGCAACGGCGCCGCCAGAGCGCACAGCAGAGCGGGCGAGCGTTTCAGGTGTCGCAGGTTCATGATCGGTTAGATGGCCGACCGAAGCAGAGGGTTCAGCGACGGATCACATCTAGCGGCTTGAGATGGTGATCATCTGTGTCAGCCGCAGATGTAACGGGCCTGGCGTTGGGCGGGTCCGCCGCGAGTAAGGCGACGGGCGATACCGGCGACGGCGGCCCAGCGGATGATCACCGCGGACACCACGGGATCGCGTTCGTAGTCGCGAGCCGGACGGCGGCAGGCGATCAGGCCAACGTCCGCTCGACCACCCACCTGCGTGAGATGACGTTGAACCCACACTGGGCAGCGGGCTTGCGCACGACCTCCAGGGTGGTGCGCAGCGTGTCGTTAGTCCAGTCCGCCAGCCGTCCGGCAAAACCCTGGTCGGCGAAGACATGCCGGATCGGGGTGGTCGGGCACGTCGACAGCAAGGTGGTCTTGGCGCCGTCACGGTATTGCCTGCTTGCGGCCATCACTGCGACCGTGACCAGCAGGCCGCCGCCTGTACCGCGACCGCCAGTCGGAACCCTTGACGGAAGTACGCCCGTGGCGTGCCAAGGTTGCCGCAGTGGATTCCGAAATCAAGGTGGAGTCCGGGCATTCCATTCGAAGGAGAACTGAGTGATGAAAGTTAATTCGAAGGTTTCAGGGTTGATTGTGGGCGTATTCTTCATTCTGCTATCCCTGGTCGGATGCACAGAGAGCGGGGAGCCAGATGGGGAAACAAGGATTTTCGAAATTTCCAATACCGAAGAGATTGCCGGCAAGAAGGACGAAGAAGTGTTGACGCTCAGGAAGCATTATATGATTCTGAATCCACCGAGGGATCTGATGGATTTGAAGGATCTGATCGAAGGATACGCCAAGAATCATCCAGTCGAAAGCGAGAACAGACTCCTTCATTTGTCTTTCTACCGGGAAAGTGGCGACTTGCCGAGGGGCTGGCAGCCCGATGAAGGTTACATGAGCACGGATCGGCTGGAACATCACAAAAGCGATCTCATTGCATCGATCACCTGGTCAGGCAGCCAACCCGAAAAAGAATACGATGTTTACGGCAAAAGCGAGGAAGGAAAAATCCTGAAGCGGATGCGTTTCATTGAGGATCGGATTGTTGAGTGAGTGCGCCAGACCGGCGCGCCTCCCGCATCCGGGTGCCCTGCCCGTGGCACCACCCAATCCACCGCACCGGATGCTCGAGGTCGTAGCCGTGGCGGCGGACCCAGGCCGGCCACCGCGGATCGCCGGGTCCGTCAATGTCGAGATCCCAACGGCAACGACGCAGAAAACAACGGACATGCAGGTCGGCGGCCCGCCTTCCAAGCAGTTCCCGAAGGTCCTTGAGGAAGTTCCGACCGGCATGTCCGTTGAAAATTTCGCCGATATCACCGGCCCCCAAGGGGGGTGACCTCTCCGCACGCCTGACTGTTGCATCGTCATTTACCTGAGAAGTGGACGCTCGGGAGGAGAAAACGTCGTGCCCGTAAAGGCGTGCCGATGACGGTGCGATCATCGGCGTGACGTCCGGCGTGGGCACCGCTGTCGACAGTGATGCGGGCGCAGTACTCCGGCGGTCCCGAGCTGATCGAACCCATCAGTGTGGGCTGCCTGCCTTGTTCTCGTAGCTCGATCACACTCTGCACGACGACGAATAGTCAGCGGCGCGATCACTGAGAACGGGCCTGTCGTGAAGTATCTGCCACCAGCCGTAAAACGAGCATTTTCCCCGGTAGGGGCACTGCTGGAGAGAGGCGCAGCGGGGCGGCCCGCTGTGAGCTTGGACGGCCTTCCCGCGTCGGCTGGACAAGTGGGTGAAGATACTGATGGCCAGTTTTGATCATCGTTCGGCGCTGCTCACCGACGAAGTGACCACTGGTTGTGGTGCCATTACGTCGAGTTCACTCCTCTGGGTTCCCGCTCGGCTCTGGTCCCGCGGCCCAGCCGGCGGTCGTGCCGTGTTGGGACTGTCCGTCGAACCAGGCGCAAGAACGCCTCACCGAACAAGTCGCCGACTGGCTGCAGACCCGGCTGGAACCCAAAGGCGTCGGCATCGTCATCCAGGCCGAGCACACCTGCATGACCTTGCGCGGAGTTCAGGCCGCGGGAACGGCTACCATGACCTCACCCCTCCTCGGCGCCCTGCGCACCGACGCCCGCTCACTCAGCGAATTCCTCGCCCTGACCGGTCTGCCCGGATGACCGGCGTGCCCCAGCACAGCTCGAAGGACCACCGTCATGGAAATCTGGATCAACCCCGCGTGCAGCAAATGCGCTTCCGCGCTCTCGCTGCTGGATGACGCGGGCGCCACCTACACCGTGCGGCGCTACCTGGAAGAACCGCCGACCGCCCAAGACATCGAAGACGTGTTGCAACGCCTCGGCATGCAGCCCTGGGAGATCACCCGCCTCACCGAACCCACAGCGGCCGAGCTGGGCCTCACCGCGTGGCCGCGCGACGAGAGCCACCGCCGGCAGTGGATCACGGCGCTGGCCGCCCACCCGATCCTGATCCAACGGCCCATCATCACCGCGGACGACGGAACGGCGGTGGTCGGCCGTTCACCCGACTCCGTACGATCCCTCCTGCCGTAGCGGCCGGGCCCACACCGGGGCCGCAATCCCCGTTCGCCCTGCCCGGACTCGGGGCGCGTCTGATCGCTGTGTACGGGTGAACGGTATGGTTCATGAGATCACTTCCGGGAAGCCCGGCGAGGCGGCGTCGACCTTGAGCCGGCGGGCGACGGACTCCACCGCGTCGTCACGCAGTTCGGCCCGGCCCCGGGGCAACCGCCCGAACCGGCCGTAGAACTTCAGCGGCAGCGCGGACCCGGGCTGCCTGTCGCGGCGCTTGACCGCGACCAGGTCCTGCCCGGCACCGACCAGCGTCCAGCGCTCAACCAGGTCCCCGAGATTCAACGAGGATCGATTCACAGCCGCAGATCAGCACGGCGGTCACAACCCCGGCGACAGCCCCCAAAGCATGATCAACTATTTGGCGGCGGGTGTCACGGTTCTTACCAACACCCCGATTCACGGCCGGAACCAGGAGAACCCCTACAGGGGTCAAGGCCGCCCCGCCCTGCCCTACGGCGCGGCCGGTGCCGCCACGCGCGCGGCGGCAGAGCGACAGCATCCCGCGGTGGTGCCGGACCCAGGGATCGGCGTCCGGCAACGGCTCATACACCGCTCGGCGCTCCTCACCCGGGACGACCATGTACGCCCCCGTCTCCAGGGCGTCATCGGCCGGCACCCCCGGTCCGGGCACCGTCGCCCTGTCCAGGGGACCACCCAGCAAGGTCGCCTGTCGCGTGGTCATGGCTCCCACCCTGGCCTGCGGGCCCGGCCGTGTCCCCGGCTCCGGGCGATCGCGGCACCCCATCTAGGGTCACGAGGCCGTGCTATTTTCCTGCTTCCAGTGGCGACCGACAGATGTGGGGCAATCATGTTCAAGTACGAGTTCGGCGTTGTCGAGTGGTTATGGGACGTGGAGGCCATCCGGGTCAACATGCCCGGGAGCAACGAGCGTAAGTTCTCCGGCAGCTACGACGAGGTGGTCGCGGTGCTTTCCGAACTCGGCAGTCAGGGTTGGGACGTGGCCACGTGCACGGCCAACAGCAACTGGTTGTTCTGGACTCTGCGGCGCCAGCACTGAGGTAGGGGGTTGGCCTGCCCGGACCGGCTTGACGTACGGAACGGTTCCGTTGCAGGTCCACCCCCGCCTCCGGCCGCCCCCACCCCTGAACTCTGAATTCAGCTCTGGCATCCCTATCGCTGTGCGGTGAAGAGACCGGCTGCGAAGATCAACACGGTTTAGGGCTCATGCGTGACTCTTACGGGTACTCGGAGATGGCGCGGTGGGCATGTCACAGCTCCACGTATCTCGGCGGGGTCCCGGCTACCGTCTGCCCCAGGCCCGCCCGGCCACGAGAGCGGTTGCGATGAGGCCGGCGAGCATCCATGCCGCGGCATAGCCAAAACCCCACCGCTGGGGACGTGACAGCCCACAGCAGCCCCACCATGGCGGAGGAGAGCAGGTCACCACCGGCCTGGACGGTGCCGAGCAGCCCGAACCCGCTGCCCCGCAGCCGGTCCGGCAGCGCCCGGGCCACCAGGGTGGACTCGGCGGTCTCGGCCGGCCCGATGCCGGTGCCCGCCAGGGCGAACGGCGAACAGCCCCGGCACCGCGGCCAGCAGCAGCGTGTGCCGGAGCCCGACCGCGGCCACCAGAGCGGCGGCCAGCAGCGGGCCCGCCACCGCACCCAGGTTGTCGCCGGCCCGTTCCAGCCCGTAAGCCCGTCCGTAGCCGGTGCGCGGGGCCAGCACACCCAGCGCGTCCCGGGACGGTGAGCGCAGCCCGCGGGCCGCCCACGAGCCCGCCCGCAAGATCGCCACCTGCCACACCGATACTGTCAGGCCGATCGCGCAGCCGAGCAGGGCGGTGCCCAGGTAGCCGCCGCGGGCCGGCCGGGTCCGCATCCGCGGATCATCGGCCAGCGGCCCACCGGCCAGCTTCGACACCCCGATCAACGCGTCGGAGGCGCCTTCGATCAAACCGGGGGCGGCGGGCCCGGCGTGCAGGGTCGTGGTGAGAAAGGACGGCAGCACCGCGGTGGTGATCTCGTGGCCGGCGGCCGACCACCATGAGGCCACCGTCGCCCACGAGCTCTGGGTCACAGAGAAGGAGGCGCTCATCGTGCCGGGCGATGCCGCCTACGGCACCGGCGCGGCCCGCCAGCCGCTGCAGGCGGCCGGCCACCCCCTGATCATCAAGCCTCCGCCGCTGCGCCAGGCCGTCCCCGGAGGGTGCACCATCGACGACTTCACCATCGACGCCACCGCGGGCCTGCTGACCTGCCCGGCCAGGCACACCGTCCAGTTGAGGCGACCCAACGCCACCGGCGCCCGGATCGTCCAGTTCAAAAACGGTGCACCGACTGCCCGCTGCGGACGCGGTGCACCACCGCAGCGAGCGGGCGCACCCTCAACATCCACCCGCATCATGACCTGCTGACCGCCGCTCGACGCCAGGCCGCCACCGATCCGGCCTGGCAGGCCGACTACCGCCGTTGGCGGCCACCGGTCGAACGCGGCGTGGCCTGGCTGGTCGCCCGGGGCAGCCGCCGCCTGCGCCATCTGGGCGCAAGCAAGAACAACCTCTGGCTCCACACCCGCGCTGCTGCCCTGAACCTTCGCACGTTGATCCACCTCGGACTCTCCTGCACCGGCGGGGTCTGGCCTCTGGAGCTGGCCACCGCCTGACGGCGAGCAGGCATCCGCTCAGCACGGGTCCGAAACAAGACCTTCAGTGATCTTCTAGACAAGTGAGTCCGAACTCCTTCGGGCTGCCCCGAAACCGTGCCGAGCCGCGAAGTAGGCGGTCTGTGCGCCGATGTCGCTCACTAGGACGTCCGATCACCGCCGGCGCGGTTCTTCACCTGTCTGTGACGCTGGGGCCATGAGTATGGCGAACGTGACCGAGAAGCAGACTGACGGCGCGCCTACCGGGGAGCGAGCACAGGACGCCTGGGCGGTGATGGAGAAGTTCTACCGGGCTGAGGCCGCGTACATCGCCGCGGGCGGGTTCGGCAGGGCCAGCTATGACGAGGTCGCCGCATACCTGGACCCTGAGGTCGTCCTGTATCAGGCTCCCGGCTTGCCGTTCACGGGAACGGGGACATGGCGGGGACGAGACGGGCTGGAGCGGTTCCTGGCCGCTTTCAGCCAGACCTGGACATCCATGGAGTTCCTGGAGCAGGAACACTGGGGCGACGGGGACACGGTGGTGGTACGGAACCGGGTACGGTTCCGTGCTCGTGCAACCGGTCAGGAGATCGATACGCTGATCATGCAACTGATCCGGGTACGGAACAGGCGCATGCACGAATGCCGGCCGTTTTACTGGGACCCTGCCGCCATCGCCACCGCGACCTTGCACACATAGAGCCCTGGACCGAAGAAGGGGCAGCACCCCGGCCCGCTGATCACGGCCGACAAGGGCCAGATCTCCGCTGGACTCGATGCCTGCCTGGCCGAACGTGGCGTGGCCAGGAAGGTGTAAACGAGAGCCGGGTGTTGGTTGGATTGAGAGCCAGACGTTGATCGACGGGCTCAAAATGTTGACGACTTCTGGAGCCACCATGACCCGCTGGGGGTGCTGGTCGGGTGTTGCAGCGAGTGACCAGCCGGAGTTCCGGCGCCGTTGGAAGGCAGGGATCCCGCGACGTGTCAATCATCTGGAGCGAGTTCAGAGGACGTCGCCGTGGAGAACCTTGACGACCTGATCGCGGGCCTGTTTCAGGCCGACGCCCAGAGCCTCTGTTCCATCCTCATGTAGGAGGCCGAGCAGGAGATGCTCGGTGCCGACGTATCGGTGCCCGAGCCCGTCCGCCTCACGGCGGGCCGCCTCCGTGAGGCGGACGAGGTCTGCGCTTATCGCTCGGGTGCGCGTGGCGCCGAGGTCGACGCCGAGGCTGTTGAGCGTCATGACGGCCACGCCCTCGTCCAGGCGGGCAAGGCCCGTCAACAGGTGATCGGCGGTAACACGGTCATGTCCCTGAACCCTTGCTTCCTGCTCGGCCAGGTCCAGCGCCTGCCGGGCACGGACCGTCAGGAGGCGCTCCAGGGGTTGATGAAGGGTCGTCTTCCTCAGCTTCCTCAGCATGGCGCCTCCGTCCGCGCGAGCAACTGACAACAGTATGATCGCGCTGAGTTGACCGTGACAGGGGGCGGTCGGGGAACCGCTGGCCATCGGATGAGCCCATGGCGCCGCCGCCGAACACCTTGGCCGGTTCCAGGCCATGGTGGTGGTTGACGATGACCGTGTTGGCCTCGCGCAGCGTCTCCTCCCGCACATACCAGTCCTGATGGGTGGTGGGGCTGTGTTGCTGAGTTCTGACACCACCTCGTCGGTTGCAGTAGGGCGATCGATTAACTACGCAGTGTGATGGAGCGTCCATGGCCCGGTGTCGAAGATTGAGCTGTACGAGGCGATCCGCACAGTGGTTACCCGGGCAGAATCACCTGATCATGTGAATATTCACATGACGGCCCACGCGGAGATCCGATAGAGATGACCCATGTCCACTCGTGTGCGCCTCAACGACCTATGCCAGGAAACCTGGGAGGAGGTGGCCGACCTGACGGTCGCTGACGACCAGCGCGACCTCATCGCGTCCAACTTGTACTCGATCGCGGAAAGTCGCTTCTTGCCGGGCTTCGTAACCCGTGCGGTGATGCATGAGGAGCGCGCCGTGGGCTTCGCGATGTACGGCCCCGACCCCGACGACGGTCAGATGTGGCTCTACCGCTTGATGATCGACAAGGACCATCAGGGAAAGGGGCTGGGCCGAGCCGCTCTCCAGCAGGTCATCGCCCACGTGCGGGACGCGTTCGACGCGCCGGTGCTGCGACTGGGGGTACGCGCGGACAACATCGCGGCCAGGGCGCTCTACACCTCTGCCGGGTTCGTCCCCACCGGGCAGGTTCTCGGCGACGAGTACATCCTGGAGTTCCGTCTGTCCGCCACCGACTGAGCGGCGCGGGATCTTCGTTACCCATCCCCGGTCAGCCCCCTGACGCCACCTTGTTCCCCGCCGCCCGCTGGACTGCCCGATACACCGTCGAGCGGGCCACGCCAAACAGCTCGGCGCTGGTGTGCTCACCTGCCTTGTGCAGCGCCACGAGATGCGCCTCCTGCCGAGCGTTCAGCTTCGGTTTCCTGCCCCGCAACCGCTCTTCAGCTTTGGCGATCTTCATGCTCTCACGGGTCCGCATCCGCGCCAGGTCCGCCTCGAACTCCGCGACCATCGCCAACACGGTGAACAGCAACTTGCCCATCGGATCGGTCGGATCATAGATCGACCCGCCCAAGTTGAGCTTCACCGCGCGAGCGGTCAGTTTCTCGCGATGTCGTGGGCGTCGGCCACCGACCGCGCCAGTCGGTCCAGCCTCGTCACCACGGCCCAGCCTCGTCACCACGGCGCTGTCATTGAGCGAGCACGCTGTCGGCCGACCACACCCCATCACGATCCGTCCGGCCGCGTCGTCTGCCGGCCGTCTGCGAACCGAGCGCAGCATGGAGCACCACGCCGAATTCCACACCGAACGCCGGTCACAGGCCGTAGTGATTACTACGCAGGGCTACGCGGGTCTCATCGCAGCTTCCCGAGTGGAGGGCCTCCCCCGGAGGGAAACGGGTTGGTGCCGCAACACGGTGCGCCGCAATTGGCAGGCGGCGGTGGAGGGCTTGCACCTCCGCGTAGCAGGAACCTCACCTGGCGGGAGTTGATCTGCCGCCGCAGTCCAGTCTCCGGGGTGACGCAGCGCCTCGAAGTGGTGGCCCAGCAGGTCGACCCCGCGCTGGGCGTAGGTGGCCTGGATGGCGCGGTCGCGGCCGGAAAGGCGCTCGAACATGATCGAAGAGGTCCTCTCAGATGGAGCGACAGGCCATGGAAAGCGATGTCAAGCGCAGCGGGGCGGCCGGCGGCGGGAGGCGGTTGCGGGGCGGCCGGCGTGGAGGCTCGACGGGCGGAAGCGGGGTTACTGCGATCTCCCGGGTTCGGCCCGCACACGGCCGGCCTCCGGTTCTCCCTGCCCGGAGCCCCGTCTGCTTCTCGACGTCGACACGGAGCCGTCGCGAGGATTTCTCACCTCTTAGGCGCGAAGTGTTCTCAATCATCTTCAGATGCGATAAAAGATCATCCGCACCTATTGTCTCTCCTTGAGGTATACGTGAAGAAGTTCCTTCGTCTTCTCGCGGCCCAGCTGTTCGCCGCGATGTTCCTTCTCACCGCCTTCTCCGGCCCCGCGCGTGCCGACACCCCTCAGAGCGACGCCGAGCTCGCCGCCGAGTGGCAGGCCGCGTGGGACACCTACAGGTTCTACGACTCCGCGCCCCCTCCCTCTCCGAGCTCGGGGCGGAGCAGGGAGAAGGCCATGATCTCGATCGAGATCGACGCCCCGGTGGAGCATGTGTTCGACAAATATTCGAACATCAACAACCACATCGGCATGCATTCGTTCCTGAAGCGTGTCGTCACCCACGACGACCGGCTTCAGGCCGGCACGCGCTACATCGACTTCACGGCCATCGAGGAGATCCCCTACCAGGGCGCGATCGTCACCAGCAAGACCCACGCGCAACAGCGCATCGACCGCGCCGCCCTCAAGTACGAGACAGACACCTGGTCGCTGCCCGGTGTCGTCACGCACCAGAAGATCGTCTTCGAGGAACTGGACAGCGGGACGACCAGGGTCACCGAGCAGCTCGTCTTCGACGCGGACACCTCGCTGATCGACTTCGTCGTCACGAACGGCGTCGCCTCCCACCAGGCGACGCAGGCGGCCCTCAAGCAGGCGATCGAGAGCGGCCAGCTCTGATCCGTCACCGGGCGGGACCCGCTCTTCGGCGCGTCCCGCCCGGTCCACCGCTCCTGTCCGCGACATCAGGCCGACCACCTCGCGGCCGATCCGTGATGCGCCCGCGGTGACCGCACACCCATGCCCTTCCCACGAAGGGCGCACACGCTCGGAGGAGCCCGTCGACGGCTACACCAGTCGGAAAACAGTGAGATCCCGCCCGATCTAGGTGATCGGACGGGATCTCGTCAACGTGCTTCAGGCCATCTCGAGAACGGCCCTCATGGGTGGGGTGGCCGTATACGCGCGGGAGCTGCTCGTCCCCTACGCCCACGGTGACGGCCTGGGCCACTGGTCGCGGGCGAGCCTCGTTCTTCTACCTCGCCCCGGACGCCAGCCCGCTCATGATGGCCACCACCGTCCGGGACGGGCATGCCGCGAGAGGCGCCGCCCGCGGGGCGTGGCGGCCCTGGCCGGCGCGTCATCCGGGCTGCGGCTTACGTGCGGCCACATCGGCCGCACCGTCCCCCGGCGCGTCGGCTTCCCATGCAGACTCCCGCCACTTCACCTCATCCTCACTCCGGCTCGCCCGTCACTTCAGCTCGCCGAAGAATGTCCGAAGGTCCGCGGCCAGCACTTCCGGGGCTTCCATGGCGGGGAAGTGCTGGCCCCGCTCGTACTCGGCCCAGTACGCCCCGGCGGGTGGGTCCAGCACCTTGCGTACCGTGGCGTCGGCGCCGAACACCGCGAATCCCTGCGGCACGACCGGCGGCGCGCCCCAGTCGCTGGAGTGTGCCTGCTCGTACAGGAAACCGGCGGCGGTGACGCCGGAGCGGGTGAACCAGTAGAGGCTCACGATCGTGAGCAACTGGTCCCGGTCGTAGGGCAGATCGGTCCACTCCTCGAACTTCTCCGCGATCCAGCACAGCTGCCCGGCCGGGGAGTCGTTCAGCAGGTAGCCGATGGTCTGGGGCCGGCTGTTCTGTATCGCCAGGTAGCCGCTGCCGTCACTGCGGAACTCCGCCATCCGGTCCAGGACGAGCTTGTCCACCGGGTCCGCCGGGTCCAGCCGCTCAGCCAGGCCAGGCAGGAAGGTGGCCGTGTTCGCCGTCGTGAGCGGGTCGGTCACCACGTGGATGCCCACGACGTGCTCGCCGTCGAGGCCGCCCACCGCCCCGGAGATACCCGCGCCGACGTCGCCGCCGTGGACGCCGTACCGTTCGTAGCCGAGGCCGCGCATCAGCTCGGCCCAGGCCCGGGCGGTGCGGGTCATGTTCCAGCCGGGCTCGCGTACCGGGGTGGAGAAGCCGAAGCCGGGCAGCGACGGCACCACCAGATGGAAGTCGTCCCGCAGCTGCCTGATCAGCGTGGTGAACTCGGCGAACGAGCTGGGGTACCCGTGGGTGAGCACCAGCGGCAGGGCGTTGGGGTTGCCGGAGCGCACATGCAGGAAGTGGATCCGTTGCCCGTCGATCTCCGTGGTGAACTGGGGGAACTCGTTGAGCTCCGCCTCGGCGGCGCGCCAGTCGTAGCTCCTTTCCCAGTACGCGGTCAGTTCCTTCATGAACTGCAGCGGCAGGCCTCGGGTCCCCGCGACGCCAGGCAGGGCGTCGGGCCAGCGGGTCCTGGCCAGCCGGTCGGCCAGGTCGTCGACTTCGGACTGCGGGATGGCGATGGTGAACGGCTCGATGCGCATCGTGGGCTCCTTCGGATTCAGATGCCCGCAACGCTAGGAGCCAAAGTGGAACAGTTCTTTCCTATAAGAGTGACAGACTCGCAGAATGTTGGAAACCTCGGCCAGGTTGCTGAAGCTGCTGTCACTGCTACAGGCGCGGCGGGCCTGGACCGGCGCCGAACTGGCCGATCGGCTCGGGGTCACCACGCGGACCGTGCGCAACGACGTGGAGCGGTTACGCGGCCTCGGCTATCCGGTGGAGACCACCCGCGGGCCTGCGGGCGGCTACCGGCTGGGCGCGGGCGCGAGCCTGCCGCCGCTGCTGCTGGACGACGAGGAGGCTGTCGCGGTCGCGGTCGGCCTGCGTACGGCCGCCGGCGGCACCGTGGCGGGCCTCGAGGAGACCTCGGCCAGGGCGCTGGTCAAGCTGCAGCAAGTCCTGCCGTCGCGGCTGCGGCGGCGGGTGGAGGCTGTGCAGGAGTCCACGGTGCCGGCGCCGTGGGCGGGGCCGAGCGTCGACGCCGACGTGCTGACCGCGATCGCGACCGCATGCCGGGACTGCGAAGGGCTCCGCTTCGACTACGAGTCGCACGACGGCGGCTCCTCGGTGCGGAACACCGAGCCGCACCGCCTGGTGCACACCGGGCGGCGCTGGTATCTGGTGGCGTGGGATCTCGACCGTGGCGACTGGCGTACGTTCCGGGTGGACCGCATCCGGCCCCGCACGCCGCCGGGGCGGCGCTTCATCCCGCGCCCGCTGCCGGAAGGAGGCGATGTCGCCGGGCACGTCTCGCGCGGCGTCGCCGCTGCGACCTGGCGTTACCGGGCCAGGGTGGTCGTGCACGCGCCCGCGGAGCGGGTACGGCGCAAGCTGCCAGTGCCGGCGGAGATCCAGCCGCTGGGCGAGGACAGGTGCGTGTTCGAGCCGGGGTCGGACAATCCGCTGATGCTCGCGAGCTACCTGGCCATGCTGGGCGAGGATTTCACGGTCGAGGGCTCGCCTGAGCTGGTGGCGGAGTTGCGCGCGGTCGCGCAGAGGTTCCTGAAGGCGATCTAGGGGGCGTGGCCGGGCCCCAACGGGTCGGCCGGGTCGACCGGACCCCGTCATGGAACGGCCTGCTGCTGCAGGGCTGGTGAAGTGGTAGATCGCCGAGTACATCACGTGCAGCAGCACCGCAACCGCTGCGCTGACCGGCTTCCGGCCCGAGCCGCTGGCGGAGCACACCGACGTCCAGCATCTGACGGATTCGCACGGGACCGACGCCAACAAACTGCTGCTGCCGCGCATCACCGAGGCCGGGCGGCAGCACTACGCCAAGCACTACGCGACGTACCAGCGCCTGTACGACGACATGGCCGTCCAGGAACCCGCCGGGGAGCCGCCCGCCGCAGTGTGAGGCGTCCGGCATGAGTGCCTTGAAACACCGGGAGGATGCCCTGGCTCTCGATAGGCTCCCCGAGTTGCAGTAGACACCGGGGAGGCCATCGTGACGCATGGGGCAGGAGATCGAGGTCAAATACCGGGTGGGTGACTTGGAGGCACTGGAGGCTGCGCTCGCCCGGGAAGGCGCCCTGTTGTCGGCCCTTGCCGCTCCCCGCTCGCCATTGACGTCAGGGGTGTCGACCACGGCGTAGCCCGCCCGCGCGAACTGTCCCAGCAGGTAGGCGCTTCCGGTGCCGGCACTGGTTTCGGTGAGGCGTTCGGCTTCGCCGGGGAGCGCCCTGGCGCGGGAGCCCTCTCCCCCTCGATGACAGCCACGGAGGGGCCCGACGGGGTGCGGATCAGCGGGGTGACGCGCCCGCGCGGTCTGGCCCGGTCGATGGACCTGCTCATCGCCGGTGTCATGGTCCCCGCTCGGACGGCCCGGGCGAGGAACCGGCGGTGGCGCTGGTGCCCGCGGACAGCGAGGGCGTGAGCGTCGGCGGGGCGGAGGCGGAGAGCGAGCAGGTCACCCTCGACGACGTCGAGGTGCCACCGGAGATGCTGGTGCGCGCCTCGGACCTCGACGGGCAACTGGACGCACCGCTGACCGCGGACTTCGCCCCGTACCAGCTGCTGATGACCGGCAGCCACCTCGGGGCCGCCGGCGCACTGGTCGAGCGGGTGCTGCTCGACAACCGGCTGCCCGAGTCCGAGCGGGTCCGGCTGCTGGTGGAGACCGAGGGCGCGATGTCGGCCGCGGAGGGCGTCGCCCGCCGGATCGACGACGGCGGCCCGGACGAGTCGACGCTCGCCGACTCGCTCTACGTCCGCTACTGCGTGCAGGAGGCCCTCTCCCGGGTGGTCCCGCGCGCCGTCGAACTGCTCGGCGACCTCGACTCCACGGCCTCCGACGAGGTCGGCCACCTCGCCACCTTCGCCAGTCGCGTACGCCCGGGCCGGGCGGAGCCGCGTACGCCCGGCCCACCGGACGCAGCGGCCACAGGGCCGGCCCCTGGTTGCGTGCGGAGCCCTGTCAGGGATGGTTTGTCCGCCAAGACAGTCGTTCCTGGGAGCGCTGATGACGGCCGTGGTCCCTGGTTGGATCTTCGGGTGCTCCATGCTGTTGACGCTGGTCAGGCATAACTTCCAGGTCAAGACTCTTGCCTGGAGATCCAGGTCGGTCCTCGACGTGGCATCGGCCGGTATGCCTCCACCTGCCGATCCTCAGCGGCCAGCTTCGCCACGTACCGGTCGCAGGCTCCGCTGAAGACGACTGAAGACGGAGGACTGTTGCGGGGGCGTATGCGATTTTCGATACGCCCGCGATACACCGGATCCCCGGCTCAGGGAACTGGCGCAAGCCGGCAGTGAGAGGGTCCTGCCGCTGCGACCGCGACAGCCCGGCTACCGCAGGTGCTGGACGACTCGTCCAGCCGCTCCCCGTTCTCGACGACGTAGCCCACGCCGGGGTGGGGCCGCCGTCGTGGTGGCGTGCCGCCGCTGTCCGGGCGGTGCTCGAAGTGCCACCACTCGTTGTCGTAGATGCGGTAGAGGTCGTAGCGGGCGCCGTGTTCCTCAAGCCAGCGCGCGCCTTCGTGGGGGCGCACGTCCAGCGCGATGCCCTTGACGTGGCTGGATTCCGCCGGTGGTAGCACGAGCATTCGCGCCAAGGCCGGGGAGCCGGAGCGACGCACCTCCTCGTCGAACATCCGCTGCTGGACAAGGGGATCGCGGTATCCCGAGGTGAGGCCGATGAGCTGGCCGTGACGCCAGAGCGCCTCGGTGCGCGCCGCGGTGAACGCCGCCATGGCGCCGTCGGTGAGGCCGGTGAGGTCCTCGGCGGGGAATCGCGTCCGTAACGCCCAGCGGCAGGCCAGTTCGCGGGCGCGGCCGGGATGGCGGGCGAGCGCCGCGGGCAGCAGGAGTACGGCGAGCACCAGCGTGGCCGCGGCGTACAGCCGGTCTCGGAGCCGAGGTGGGAGGGTGTGTGTTCCGTTCATGGCGACTACGATTGGCGCCGAATGTGTGTGCTCTGTCCGCCGTATGTCACTGTTTCTCGACGGCGGCGATCGTCGGCGCGATCGTGACACAACCATGACATGGCGCTGACGAGGCGGGGACACGGCAGGCCGACAGTGGATGGGGTTGACCGGCGGGCGAGGTACGGAGCGTGCTGTGAAACTCGGCGGCGTGTCGCGAGTGTTGTTGATCGAGGATGACCCGGCCGTGCGGGAGGGCCTTGAGCTGGCCTTGACCCGGCACGGGTACCGGGTGCGCGCGGCGGAGTCCGGCGAGCAGGGGCTGGACCAGCTGCGCGCGGACCTTCCCGACGTCGTCGTGCTCGATCTGATGTTGCCCGGCATGGACGGGTTCGAGGTCTGCCGCCGCATCCGGGCCGCCAGGGAGGTACCGATCATCATGCTGACCGCGCGCGGCGACGACATCGACGTGGTGGCCGGGTTGGAGGCGGGCGCCGACGACTACGTGGTCAAGCCGGTGCGGCCCAGGGTGCTCGAGGCACGCATTCGCGCGGTGCTCCGGCGGGTCGGCCGGGACCAGGCGGAGCTGGAGCGGCACGGGGACCTGACCATCGATCGGGCCGGGCTGGTGGTCGCCAGCCGCGGCGTGCCGGTCGGCCTCACCCCGACCGAGCTACGCCTGCTGCTTGAGCTCTCCGGCACGCCGGGCCGGGTGCACAGCCGCCAGCAGCTGCTGGAGTCGGTGTGGGAGCATGGGTATTTCGGCGACTCGCGTCTCGTGGACGCGTGTGTGCAGCGGTTGCGCGCGAAGATCGAGGACGACTCGGCGGCGCCCGTCTACGTGCAGACGGTGCGCGGGTTCGGGTACCGGTTCGGGCCGGTGTGAAGCGGCCGGTGACACCTCTGCCGAGCCTGGGGCTGCGTGCCCGGCTGTTGTCCGCGTTCGCGCTGCTGTGTGTGGTCACCACGACGGCGGTGGCCGGCGCGATCTACGT
Organism: Streptosporangium sp. NPDC048886; assembly: GCF_055586905.1. NCBI lineage: Bacteria > Bacillati > Actinomycetota > Actinomycetes > Streptosporangiales > Streptosporangiaceae > Streptosporangium > Streptosporangium sp. NPDC048886. The sequence goes on along the minus strand of NZ_JBVJHH010000028.1, from coordinate 105,689 downwards.
CGAGGCCCGCAACGCCATCCTGGAGCGCGCCCAGGATGCCGCGGTGCAGGCGATGAGAGGCCGCCTGCAGGCGCTCTACCCGTTGCAGAATCCGGCGCCGGACGCGGGTGAGCTCGGCGAGATCGCCCGCACCGTGGCTGACGGCAACAACGACGCGGTCGCCGTCTACCACGAGAGGCGCTCACCGGCCGGCCCCCGCCGGCCATGCCTGCCTTTCGGCGGGCCATGCCGGCAGGGCCTGGATCCCGGGATGATTCCCAAGGGGCTGCGGCGGGAGGTGGCCGACGGCAAAGTCGCGTGGCAACGCGTGGTGTGGCAGGACGGGCCCCACCTGATCATCGGCACGCCGTTGCTGATCGTCGAGGGGGACCGGCCGACGCGGGCGTCCGGCATCGAGGTCTACATGATGCACAGCCTGGCTCCCGAACAGCACAGCATCGACCGGCTCGCCGCACGTGCCTGGGGCGCCGGCGGGGCGGCCCTGGCGTTCGCGGTCGTCCTGGCGTTGCTGGCCGCCCGTGGCGTGCTGGGTCCGGTGCGCGAGCTCGGCCGGGCGGCACGTCTGCTGGGCGAGGGCGAGCTGCGGGCCAGGATCGCGGTCCGCGGCTCCGATGAGCTGGCCGAGGTGGCACACACGTTCAACACCACCGCAGCGGAGCTGGAACGGCACGTCGAGCAGCTGCGCGAGATGGAGGCCGACGCCCGCCGGTTCGTGGCCGATGTGTCGCATGAGCTGCGCACCCCGCTGGCCGCGCTCGCCGCGGTCGCCGACGTCCTGGAGGAGGAGGCGGCCGAGCTGCCCGAGCCCGCCGGCCGGGCCGCCAGGCTGGTCAGCCAGGAGACGCTCAACCTCACCGCTCTGGTGAACGACCTCATCGAGATCAGCAGGTTCGACTCCGGCGTTGCGGCCCTCGCGCTGAACGAGGTCGACGTGGCCGAGCTGGTGCGCGCGACCCTGCGTACGCGGGGCTGGTCGGAGCAGGTGCACACCGAGCTTCCAGCCGCGGTGACGGCACGGCTGGACCCGCGCCGGGTGGACGTCATCCTCGCGAACCTGGTCGGCAACGCCCTGCGGCACGGCGAGCCACCGGTGTGGGTACGGCTGTCCGCCGACCCGCACTGGATCGCTCTGGAGGTCCGCGACCACGGGCCGGGGCTGGACGGAGCAGTACTGCCGCACGTGTTCGACCGGTTCTACAAGGCCAGCGCGGCCAGGGCCAGGTCCGAGGGCAGCGGCCTGGGCCTGGCCATCGCACGGGAGAACGCGCGTCTGCACCGAGGCGACCTCACCGTCACCAACGCCCCGGACGGCGGCGCCGTCTTCGCGCTGCGCCTGCCACGCCGGGCGCACGATCCGGACGGAGGCCCCGAGTGAGGACCGGGCTCGCCCGCCGCGTGCTCGCCGCGGGCCTCGTATCGCTCGTCGCCGTGGCCGGCTGCGGTGTGCAACCCAGCGACGCCATCCACGCCGGCGACCCGCCGAGCGGAGCCGTCGCACTAACCGTTGCACCAACCGTCGCACCAGCCATGAAGATCACCCTCTACCTGGTGAAGAACGGCCGGCTCAGCGCGGTAACGCGGCCCGGTGGTCGACCACTGTTCCGAGCGGACACGCTCGCGCTGCTGGCGGCCGGGCCCACCGCGAGGGAGCAGGCGCACGGCTTCACCACCGAGGTCCCGCCCGGAGCCGGCCCGTTCTCGGTAACCGTCAAGCCGTCCGGCCACTTGGTGGTGACCCTGTCCACCGCGGCCGGCGAACTGTCCACACTGGCCGTCGAGCAGATCGTGTGCACGGCCGCCGCCGCGGTGCCGGAAAACCCTGCCCAGGTCACCGTCGTCGGTGCCGGGCAGCGCGTCGGCCCCCGGCACTGCCCGGGGTAACGGTAGCGACCTATCCTCTACTTCGGGCAGATCGCCGTGGTCTTGGTCAGATTGAGTGGAGCGTGCGGCTGCAGGCACTACGGCATCGAGACCGTCACCCTGGGCAGGCCGGTCGCCGACGACGGCACTCTGGCCCGGCTCAAGCACCAACGGGTGGAGTTCCGCGATGTCATCCACGACCGGTTGGCGGCCCTGCACGGCACGGTCGAGCTCGACGGCCACCCGCACACCAGCGAGCTCACCCCCCACCACGTCCAGTTCGCCGCTGACGGCACCGAATTCGGCCCCCTGGCCGACCTCGTCACAAGCACCTTCGACAGGCTGAACCTCCGCTCAGCGGTCGCAGCAGCACAAGACGGCGACCAGTACCTGGTCATCGACGTGACTCGGCCGCGCCTGCCCCAACCAGCGTCCGAGCGGCGAGCCGGGCCGAGGATGCCGCTGACCTTACCCAGGTGTTCCACGCCATGACGTCCAACGCGGTGAACGCCTCGGTCTCGGCCAGGACCCGTCGGGAGACGGCTTCGAGCAGGGCCGGGTTCGGGCGGCGGGGCGCCCTGAGCAGTGCCGCGCCGGTCGCGACCACGGCGAGCATCGACGCCTCGACGACGGCGTCCGGGTCGACCGTCGGGCTCGCCTCGGTCACCACATGCCCGATCCACTCCAGCACCTCTCCCGCGGCGATCGCGGCCCCGGCGACCTGCGGGTCGACCGTCGTCCCCGACGTCGGCACTGGCATGGTCGAGCGCGCGCCGGGCGATCGCTTCGACCTCCGCCGCGCTCACCTGACGCGTCCGGATCAGCTCGCGCAGACCGACGGCGTCAGAACCGGAATACTCATGCAGTTCCAGTGGTCCGGCTCCTCATCTCGTGGCCGTGACCAGCTTGGCGGACAACTCGGCGCGGCACCATCGGATTTCGGCGCTCCTCCCCCGGCACGACGACATCCTCGACGCCCCCGTGGCCATTCGGCAGAGCACGCGAAGCAGGACCGGTGAAGGGACAAGGCCAGCATGCTGGCGTGCTGATGCGCACAGGGGAACTGGCGATCCATCGAAACGTCAACGAGGGATCAGAGATCAGCCCGACCCTCCCCGCTATCGCCTCATGCCGCTCGAGCAGGGGCTGAGCTGGGAAAACAATGCGCAACCGGCGCGGCATGACGTTAACTCGACTTTGCCGTAAGTGGGGTGCCACAGGTACGCCTGGCGTGGCGTGATCCGCTCGACCGGGACCAGCCGGAGCACGGTGCGCATCAGTTGACCGCGTACAGCCGGTCTCGGAGCCGGGGTGGCAGGGTGCATGGCTCGTCCATCACCAACCACCATTGGTCCCGGATGTGCGCACCTTGTCTGCCGCATGCCGCGGTTTCTCGACGGCTGCCACCGTCGGTTGCGGCTGTGACACGACCGTGACACGGCGCGGACGAGGCGGGGACAAGGCCGGCCGACAGTGGATGGGGTCGGCGGGCGCACTGCGGGTGGGTTACCGAGCGTGCGGCGAAACCCGGCGGCGTGTCGTGAGCGTTGTCGATCGGGGATGACCCGGCCGTGCGGGAGGGCCTTGAGCTGACCTGGATCCGAACCGTCCACTGCGGACGGAAAGCCGTGTCCGAACAGGCCGGAGGTGGACTGCGGCACGGTGACGGTGACGGTAGCGGTCGGCTGGTCGAAGCCGGACGGGCCGGCCATCCGGGTGGCCCTGCCCGGCGCGAGGCCACCGATCTGGGCCGTCCGCATCGGGTCGATGCTGTGCGGGCCCCGGTGACTCCGGCGCCGCCCTCATCAAGCAGGGCGAGATGAGCTGGCCGGGGCTGCTGTGACCGTCCGTTGGATGAAAGTTCCGGCGAAGGTGATCACGAAAGGGAGAAGGCGTTGGTAAATGACGGAGAATGGGATCGGCGTTCGGTGTTGCGGGGCGCCGCGGTGCTGGCCGGTGCGGCCGCGACGGCGCCGCTGTTGGGCGGGGCGGCCACGGCGCTGGCCGGCAGCGGTGACGCGGACACGCTGTTCAAGGCTGGCAGGTTCGAGCAGGCCGGCCGCGCGTACGAGGAGATCCTGAGAAAAGACCCCAAGAACCTGCACGCAGCCCGGCTGCGCGGCTTTGTCGGGCTGCTGGCCAACCAGTTCCCCGACGCCGAAAAATACCTCAATATGGCTATCGAACTGGCGCCCGACGACAAGGACGCCAACTACTTCCTGGCCGACTGCTACATTCGGCAGGACAAATTCTCCCTCGCCGCACCACGCTGGAGAGCGGCCGGCGAGGAAGCCTACGCCAAGTGGTTCGCAGCAGTCCGCGGCGAGCCCTATCAGATCCACGGCGACATCGCGCGCGTGCCATTCCAGCAGATGGACCCGATTCCGCTGGTCGAGGCCTCGGTCAACGGCGGACCGCCGAAGCGCTTCACGTTCTACACCGGCGCCCCGAATCTGAGCATGCGCTCGTCGGTGGCCAAGGAGGCCGGGCTGAGCCCCGTCACCAGTCAGAAGACCGAGTACGAGAACGGCGTCATATGGGCGTACTGGGGGATACTGGACTCCTTCAAGCTGGGCGGCATCGAACTGCGCAACGTCCCGGTGAGCTGGTCGTCGACGGAGTCGGGCGAAGATGTCGACACCGACAGCGACGGCCTGATCGGCATGTGGGTCTTCTACCACTTGCTGACCACCTTCGACTACGCGGGCCGGCAGCTGATCCTGCGCCGCAGAACCCCCGAAACGGCCAGGAAGGCACGCGCCGCCGCTACACGGGCGGGCGCCGAGCCCCTCCCGCTGTGGCTGGCCCGTGAGCAATACCTGCACAGCACGGGCAGCATCGCCGGCGTCGCCGGCTCCCGCACAGGGGTGGTGGGTGTGAACTTCGGCGGAGTCGGCGAGATCGCCGCGGGCATGCGCGGGGACACGGCCAAGCAGTTGGGGATCCGCACCGACTACGACCGTCAGATCGGGACTTTTGCCCAAAGCCACCCGGCCGTCGTCTACCCCTGCTACCCGAAGGAGATCCGCCTCGGCAACGCCGTCGCCAAGGAGGTCTACTGCTACACGAACCCAAACCAGCCGGTCAACGTGCCCTGGCCCTATGGGACAGGGTTCGACACGATGGGCTGGTTCTCCCACTGTTTCTGGAAGCCCTACAACATCACCGTCGACTTCACCGACATGAACCTCTACATCGCCCGTGGCAAGGCCGCCTGATCACCGTGACCGCACGGGCGTCACGGGGGCTACCTGGAGCTGGCCCGCAAAGCAATCCCGTCCCCCCGAGTGACAGGGCGTCCGCTAGCTCGCTCCCAGGGTGCCAACGCTCAGCCGGGCGTTCAGGTCGAGCCGGACCTCGCCGTAGGGGCGCACGTGCTGCCAGAACAGCGGGGTCAGGCCGCGCCGGTCGACGGGGGTGAGCAGGGCGGGCCACTCGGGTTCGGCCAGCACGTCCTGCAGCATCAGGGTGTGGGGCATGACGAGCGTTCGAACGAAAAGCCCCGCCAGCGGAGAAGGGTTGAGCGGCTTACCGTGACTTTCCGTTCGGATGCTCGTCATGCCCCTTACCGGACAGTGCACTGGCCCTGTCCGGTATCCGCCTTGGATGCGTCACCGCCGGCCCGCCGCCTGCGATCAGGCGCCCTGGGCCGGGGCGCCGTCTGTCTCCTCCCGGGTCAGGCGGCCCGCTCCCTCCGGCGTCGTCTCCAGCCGCCACCCGTCCGGCCATGCATGAGCGGCTGCGGGATCGACCACCACAGCCCCGTCGAAAGCCTCAGTTGAAGCGGCCTCGTCGAGCCAGACGCTCTTGGTGAAGGTTGCCCTGCCGAACCGGGCGGCCCCGTGGAAGATCACCTCACCGAACCAAGCTTCCCTGTGGAAGGTCGCCTCACCGAACAGGGCGGGCCCATGAAAGGTCGCGTTGTCGAACCGGGCGGGGCCGCCGCCGCCCCCGAAAGGGCGTGACCGGCCGCCGCGATGCACGATGCACCTTGATGACCTGGTCCGCTCCGAGCGCTTCGAACATCCTCTAGGTCTAGAGGTCGTCGCCCCCTCTAGACCTAGAGGGTGCTCTAGATGTACTCGGTCGGCAGATTGGTGACAGCTCCCGTAGCCCGCCCGGGTTCACCTGGCAGAAGGTGTGGTTCTGTCTCAACCTCAGCCCGTTGACCTGGGCTAATGCGATCGAGTGTCCCCCATGGCAGCGTCGTTACCGACAGCCCCATTCCCACAATCAGTCGAGGTCGGCCTATTGGTCCGCTGCCGTCGGTACGGTGGAGGGGCTCCCCGCCGAGTATTCAGCGAAGATCTCAGTTAGGACGCGCCGTGCATTCAGCGCCGGCTCGTCAGTATCGCCCAGGGTGTAAGAGCAGGTGGCCATCGTCTTCCAGAGAGCCCAGCCACGCCCGCGCGCCCATCTTGCGTCGTCAACGGACAGTCGCTCGCGGAACGCCTGGCGGCTGTCAGCGGTCAGCAATGTCCATGCAATTGCCAGGTCGCAGGCCGGGTCGCCGACGCCGCATGTGCCGAAGTCGATGACAGCTGCCAATTGTCCGTCTTTGAGCAGGAGATTCCCCTGGGCAAGGTCACCGTGGAACCAACTGTCCACACCGTCCCAGCGCGCGTCCAGTGCGGTCTTCCAGATCTCGCGCGCCAGGCTGACGTCGACGTGGCCGTCCAGCTTCTCCAGCGCGCTCTCGAGTTGCCCCTCGTAGGTGCGCAGTGTGGCGCCCCGGAACCAGTTGTGTTTTCCCGGCCGGGGACCGTCAGCGGTGTCGATGCTCTGCAAGGCCGCGACGAAGCCGGCCAGGTCGACCGCGAATCGGACCGGATCAGCGATCCGGTCGGCGCTCGCAGGCTCGCCGTCCAGCCACTGGTAGATCGACCACGAGAAGGGGTAGCCCGCGTCTGGCCCGCCCTTCGCCAGCGGGGCAGGGATGGGTAGCGGAAGCTGGGAGGCGAGCGGCCGAAGCCACCGGTGTTCCTTTTCAACCGCCAAGGCGTACTCGGATGCGCTAGGCAAACGCACCAGCATTCCGTCGCCGAGGTGGAAGGTCCAGTTGTCCCAGCCACCGTTAGCTACGGGCTCGATCGGGAGGTCCGCCCACTGCGGGAACTGCTCGGCAATGAGCCGGCGGGTCTGCTCCGCGTCGACCGTGATACGCTGGGGCATTGGACCAAGATCAGGTATACCGCTCAACGAGACTCCCCTGTCTGGCAATGGACGTAAGTGTGCGACCAGGACATTGGCTTGCCGCTTGAGTACACCCCATCGTGCTCCCATGGGGCCAGGCTCACGTGCGGCTGGGCTGGCCATGGCCTCAAACTGATCGAGTCGGCTCAGGCCCGCCGGCGCGCGGTCAAGGCCCTCCATGTTGCCCCGCCCCAGGATCAGGGCGTTCACCGTGCAGAGCACGCCGATCTGACGATTGAGGAAGTCTCGGGATGCCAGAACGGCGTTACTCATCGGTGTATGTGATCAGCACCTCGCCATGGCGCATCTGCTCACGCTGCCCCGCAGAAGGAGCCTCCAGCAGGGTGCTGAGGCGATCGACCACGCTGACGTAGCGGATTGTCGGGTCGGCGAGCCGCACCGGGTGGTGGAGGATGCGGACAGCCGCAGCCTCGAGCGGCCTGTCGCGTCCTATCCGACCTTGAGGGCCAGCTTCCCGACATAGTGATCGTTCAGAGCGCGATGCGCGTCCTTGACTTGACCCAACGGGAAGGTCCGGGCGACGTGGACCTCGAAGGAGCTCGACTCGATGATCGCGTTCAGCCGATCGGTGGCGGCGCGGCTCCGATCCCCGTCATAGTAGGACATCCTCGCGCCTGGCGAGGCTACAGGCACGGGCAGGACGCCATTCGGCCAGGCGATCCGCCCCGAATTCCTGATCGCGCGAAGAGACCGTTCCGCAGCCTCGCCTCCCGCGGTGACCAGAGCCGCATCGAGCCCGCCTGGCGCGAACTCGGACGCCGCAGCCAGCACATCGTCTTTGCGACCGTCGACGGCCTCGTCTGCGCCCAGCCGCCGGGCCAAGGCGACACCGTCGTCACCGGAGGCCACGGCCAACACGCGGATGCCACTGTGCCGCGCCAGCTGTACGGCCAGGTGCCCGATACCCCCACTGGCCCCGAAGACCATGAGCGTCTCGTCCGGCCGCAGGTCGAGCAGATCGAGGCCGCTCAGTGCGGTCAGGGCGTCCCAAGCCATCGCGCCGGCCTGCCCGGTCGGCATCCGGTCGGGTACGCGCGCCACGAACTCCGCCTCAACGAGGCCGTACTCGGCGTAGAAGCCACCACGCGGCACCGGCATCGTCGCAGCGTAGACACGCTCGCCCACGTCGAACCGGGTGACGTTGCGGCCGACCGCGGCCACCGTGCCCGCCGCGTCCCAGCCGAGGACATAGGGGAAGGCCGACGCGACGCCGAAAGCGCCGTCGTAGTCCCCCTCCCGCTCGACCGCGTCCCAGGACCCGACCCCTGCGAATTCCACCCGGATGAGGACGTCGTCGTCGCCGACCTCCGGGAGCGGTATCCGGCGTGACGAGAGTTCGTCGACGCCGCCGAACCGGTCAAGGACGACCGCGTTCATCTGCGGCACCACGATCGCGCCGCCCGCTGTGCGCTCAGCTCTGCTGTCCATCGGCTCCCCTTCATTACTTGAGTGAATCAAGGATTGATTGGACCATATTTGCTTGAGTGAATCAAATAACTCCTCTAGGCTGGCACCATGGCGCTGCCAAACGGACCCGTAACCACCTCCTCCAAGACTGAGGCGGCCCTGTTCGACCTGGTCGACGTGTACGACCGTGCCTACGAGGCGGCGGCGGCGGAGCTGTCGCTCAGCTCGGCGCAGGCATGTGTGCTCGGGCGGCTCGATGAGCGACGCGGCATGGGCGCCCTGGCCGAGGAGCTCGGCTGCGACGCCTCCAACATCACCCAGATCGTGGCGCGTCTCGAAGGGCTCGGCCTCGTGGCCCGCGAGCCGAATCCCCGGGACCGCCGGGCACGACTCGTCGCGCGAACCCCCCGAGGAGACGAGATCAACCATCGGTTCGCAGAAGCCTTCACTTTCGCCCGCACGGCGGTCGGACGGCTTTCACCCGACGAGCAGGACCAGTTGACGGCGCTGCTGCGAAAGGCGCTGGGCTGACACCGGAGCCGGTGACGGTCGACGGGAAGATCATCCAGCCTTACTCCGGGCTGGCCCGCCGGGCGATGAACGGCGAGGCGGCCCTCGACTGCGGGGCCGACCCGACGCGGCTGTGCCGGGGACGCGCCTGCAGGTGGTTCGGCCGGTGATGAGCGGAAAACAGCGCGGATTCAGCCCGCCGGGGTGACCCACGATGTCATCCAGCGCCAGGACGCCACCGGCGGCCTGGGGACCTTCGGCTGTCGATGGCCGCCATCGGCGTCGACGGGGTCTGGCGAGCGACTCGGCCTGGCGTTGCGCATCCCATAGCGGCCCGATCTCGGCCACCAACTCCACCGGCAGACCAGTCACACGCCGGTTGTTCACCACGATCCGACGCTTGACAGTCCTCGCCACACGTAGATCAACGATCATCCGGCCGCAGGCTACGGCTAACCATGCACGAGGTCACAAGAGAGCTGACCGCCGATGTCGCCGACGGCACCGCCTGCCCCGGGGTGCGGACGCGACCCCCGCCATCCGTTCTGCGCCGCCGATTTCGCCCATCCATCCAGATGGATCCCGCCTGGCCGGGTTACGCCATCCTCCGGCCGTGTTCATGGCCGTTGACAGGTCGCTCATCTTGCCCGCACTCAGCCTGATCTCACCCATCGCCTCCGAACGGGCGCCCGGCTGGACAGATCATCTTGTCCCGCCGCCGAGATGAGCGAAACGTCCAATCTCGATTGCGTACGCCCGGCGGAGCGGCACGATGCGGAGACGTGAACGACAACGACCTTCTCAACCTCAACGACCGCAGGTTCATCATGGTCAGCTCGACGGCGAGCGCGGTGGACCCGGACGGGCCCACCGAGTTCACCTACCGGGAGTCCGGCGGGATCATCTGGGGCGACTACACCGGCGACACCGTGGTCCACGGACGCTTCGTCGGCACCCGGGACGGCGACCGCCTGGAGATCACCTACGTCCACCTGCTCAAGAACGGCGAGCGCGCAGGCGGGCAGAGCGGCAGCCGCATCGAGACCCTCCCCGACGGCCGGCTGCGCCTGGTCGAGGAATTCCAGTTCGCCGGGGAGGACACGACGCACGTGAGCGTGTGCACCGAGGTGCCTGGCGCCTGAGAGACCCGCCCGCCGCGCCGTGCAGTCCCCCGGAAAGGAACCCGGCCGCACCGGACGGCATGGGAGGTCCGCACGTCGTAGCAGGTGGTTCAGATGTCCTGCTGGAGTTGGGCGCGGCCCTCGGCCGCGCCCACGAAGCGCATCTTGCCCAGGGGCACCTCTCCCCCGGGGGTCGCGGCGGGGTCGGCGGGACGGCGGGAGGAGCGGCCGGGACCGCGGTCGCTCGGCAGGACGTAGGGGCGCTTGAGCACCTCGTCCAGGATGAAGACGGTCTCGGTGGCCTTGACCGCGGGGATGTTGGCCAGCCGCTCGGTCACCATCGCGTGCACGGCGGCGACGTCGGCCATCCGGACCTGGATCATCGCGTCGTGCTGGCCCGTCGTGATCGCGCAGTACTCCACCTCGGGCATCGCCGCGAGCTGGGCGCGGAACTGGCGCCACATCTGCTGCCGGACGGTCACGAAGATCAACGCGGTGATGCCGAGACCCGCGCGGACGTGGTCGATCTCCGCCGTGAACCGCTTGATCGCGCCGTCGGCGCGCAGCGCCTCGAAGCGCGTGTAGGCGTTGGCCCGGGAGATGCCGACCCGCTCGGCGAGGGCGGCCACGGAGATCCTGCCGTTCTCGCGCAGCACCTCAAGGATCTTCAGGTGCGTCGCGTCGAGTTCCAGGCCGATGCCGATCCGTCCAGGTTGACCGCCTTCCTGGGCCGCGTTCCTTGATATTTCGGTCATCTCCATACCCCTTACGCCAGATTCGTCTCAGCTTAACCCCATGAGCTGGACTTTTTGCCGGACAATCCTGGACGATCGGCGACCAAACGTCTACACGGCCCATTTTCGGAGGACACAGAATGGCGACCCGTTCACGGCGCCCCGGAGCGAAGGCAGCCCTGCTGCCGGTGCTGCTCACCGGCGCCCTCGCCCTTGCCGCCTGCTCCAGCGGCGGCTCGTCCACGACGTCCCAGAGCGGCGGCACCGCCGCCAAGACGCTCGTGATCGACACCTCCTTCGACCTCAAGACGGCCGACCCGGGGCGCACCTACGAGCCGACCGGCCTGATCATCGGCAAGGCGGCCTACGAGACCCTCCTCACCTTCGAGGGCTCCGACGTCACCAAGCCGGTGCCCGCCCTCGCCGAGTCGTTCGAGCTGTCCGACGACGGCAAGGAGCTGACGCTCAAGCTCCGCCAGGGCGTCACCTTCGCCGACGGCTCGCCGGTCACCGCCGACGACGTCGTCTTCTCGCTGAACCGCGTGCGCGACATGAAGGGCACCCCGTCGTTCCTGCTCGACGGGGTGGAGGTGGCCAAGACCGGCGCGGACACGATCACGCTGACGTCCAAGAGCGCCAACCCGGCGCTGCCGTACATCCTGCCCAACCCCGCCCTGGGCATCCTCAACTCCAAGGTGGCCAAGGAGCACGGCGCCACCGCGGACGCCGGCGACAAGGCCGAGCAGTACCTCAACTCCGCCTCGGCGGGCTCGGGTCCCTACACGATCGAGTCGTTCAACGTCAGCACCCAGGTCGTGCTCAAGGCGAACGCCAAGTACTGGGGCCCGGACAAGCCCGTCTACGACAAGGTCGTGCTCCGCAACGTCGAGGCCGCGACCCAGAAGCTCAACATCTCGCGTGGCGACAGCCAGGTCGCGCTGAACCTCTCCGGGGACCAGGTCGCCGGGATCACCGGTGACCTGACGGTCAAGAAGACGGCCTCGGCCAACGTGATCTTCCTGCTCGCCAACCAGAACCCCGCGGTCAGCAAGGTCACCTCCAACCCCAAGTTCGCCGAGGCCGTGCGGAAGGGCGTCGACTACGCGGGTCTGCTGGAGCTGGCCGGCGAGGGCTCGGTGCAGGCTCCCGGGGTGATCCCCTCGATGCTGCTGGGCGCGCTCCCGCCGGAGCAGGCGGCCAAGCGCGACATCGAGGGCGCCAAGGCGGCCCTCAAGGAGAGCGGCGTGGCCGACCCGACGGTCAAGCTGGAGTACCCCAGCGAGCTGACCGTCAACGGCCTGTCCTTCCAGCCGCTCGCCGAGCGGGTCCAGGCCAACCTCAAGGAGGTCGGCATCACCGTGGAGCTGGCGCCCGCGCCGATCACCACGGCCCTGGACAACTACCGCAACGGCAAGGAGGAGCTGGGCCTGTGGTACTGGGGCCCCGACTACCCCGACCCCAGCGACTACCTGTCCTTCCTGCCGGGCAAGCTCGTGGGCCTGCGGGCCGGCTGGAAGGCCGGCGCCGACAAGGAGCTGGAGGCGGCCGGCGAGAAGGCGGCCACCACGATCGGCGACGAGGCCCGGAAGCAGGCCTACGTCGACGTGCAGACCAAGCTCAACGCCTCGGGCCCGTTCGTCCCGCTCATCCAGCCGAGCCAGAACATCGTGACGGCCAAGTCCGTCACCGGCCTGGAGTTCCACCCGGTGTGGACCGTCGATGTCGCCGACCTCAAGTAACGAGGACCTGAAGGAGGGTACGGCCCGGCGCAAGCCGCCGGGCCGTGCCGGCCGCCGGAGCCCGCTGGTCCGCTTCCTGGCCCGCCGGGTGCTCACGGCGCTCCTGCTGGCGGTGGGCATCACGCTCGTCACCTTCGTCCTGACCAACATGGTCCCCGGCGACCCCGTCTCGGCCAACCTCGGCCAGCGGGCCCTGGGCGACCCGGCGATCGTCGCGCAGTGGCGGGCCGAGCACGGCCTGGACAAGCCGCTCCCCCAGCAGTACCTGCTGCACCTTCAGGGGGTCCTCCAGGGCGACCTCGGGACGAGTCAGCAGAGCCACCGCCCGGTCCTCGACGACCTGGCGGACTCCGTGCCGGCCACGCTCGAACTGGCCGGCGCCGCGATCCTGATCTCCCTCGTGGCGGGTGTGGCCTTCGGCGTGATCGCGGCGCTGCGCCGGGACCGCCTCTCCGACCACGTGCTCCGGGTCATCAGCCTGATCGGCATCTCCGTGCCGACCTTCTGGCTGGCACTGACGGCGTTCTACGTCTTCTTCTACCGGCTGCAGGTCACTCCGGGCAGCGGCCGGATCGATCCGGGCATGAGCCCGCCCCCGCAGGTCACCGGGCTGTACACGGTCGACTCCGCGCTGGCCGGGCAGTGGGACGTGTTCTCCTCGGCGGTCGGCCACCTCATCACCCCCGCACTGGTGCTGGCCCTCTACACGATCGGCCTGCTGACCCGGTTCACCCGGTCGGCGGTGCTGGAGGTGCTGGGCCAGGACTACGTGCGCGCCGCGCGGGCCAAGGGCCTGCCGCCCCGGGTGATCCTGTTCCGCTACGTGCTGCGCTCGGCGCTGGTGCCGATCATCACGGTCGCGGGCCTGGCCTTCGGCAGCCTGCTGTCGGGCACCGTGCTCGTCGAGGCGATCTTCGCCTGGCCGGGCGTGGGACAGTACGCCTACAAGAGCGCGACCACCCTCGACCTGCCCGCCGTGATGGGCGTCGGCCTGGTGGTGGGCGGGGTCTACCTCGTCATCAACCTGATCGTCGACGTGCTGTACGGCGTCATCGACCCCAGAGTGAGACTCCAGTGAAACTCCCCCAAGCATGGCGGCAGCCGCTGGCGATCGTCGGCGGGGTGATCGCGCTCGCCTGGATCGTGATCGCGCTGGCCGCCCCGCTGCTGGCGCCGCACGATCCGCTCGCCCAGGACCTGCCGCGGCTGGCCCCGCCCGGCCCGGGCCACTGGTTCGGCACCGACCAGCTCGGCCGCGACATCCTGAGCAGGGTGATGTACGGCGCGCGCCTGTCGATCCCGCTGACGCTGCTGCTGGTCGTGCTCTCGGTGCTGGTCGGCGGCCTGCTGGGCGCCTGCGCCGGATATTTCGGCAAGTGGGTTGATGAGACGATCATGCGGCTCGCCGACCTCGTCTTCGCCTTCCCCACCGTGATCCTGGCCATGGTCGTCGCCGCCGCACTCGGCGCGAGCCTCACCAACGCCGTGCTCGCCGTGCTCGTCGTCGCCTGGCCGGCCTACGCCCGCGTGACCCGCGGCCTGGTGCTGGGCGTGCGCGAGCGCGAGTTCGTGCTGAGCGGGCGGCTGCTCGGCTTCTCCGCCTGGCGCTCGCTCCGGGTGGACGTGCTGCCGAACGTCACCGGGCCGATCCTGGTGCTGGCCACCCTCGACATCGGCACCGCGCTGCTGCTGCTGTCCGGCCTGTCCTTCCTCGGGCTCGGCGCCAAGCCCCCGTCCCCCGAGTGGGGCGCGATGGTCGCCTCCGGCGTGGAGGTCTTCGACAGCTGGTGGGTGGCGACCTTCCCCGGTCTGGCCATCCTGACCGTCGTGCTGGCCTTCAACTTCCTGGGCGACACGCTGCGCGACGCCCTCGACCCGCGGACGGCCCGCGCCATCAAGGAGCGTGCGCTGTGACCCTTCTGGCCATCTCCGACCTGAAGGTCTCCATCGGCGGCAGGGAGATCCTGCGCGGCGTCGACCTCGACCTGCGGGCCGGCCGCGTGCACGGCCTGGCCGGCGAGAGCGGCTCAGGCAAGACGATGACGGGCCTGGCCGTGCTGGGGCTGCTCCCGCACGGCGCCCGCGCCACCGGCCGGATCGCCCTGGGAGAGCGCGACCTGCTCACGATGGCGCCCAAGGAGCTGAACACGGTGCGCGGCGGTGAGGTCGCCATGGTCTTCCAGGACCCGGCGACCAGCCTGCACCCGATGCTCTCGGTCGGCCGCCAGCTCACCGAGCACATGCGTCACCACCTGGGGCTCGACCGGAGACAGGCGCGGGCCAGGGCCGTCGAGCTGCTGGGCCAGGTGCGCATCCCGGGCCCCGAGGCGGCGGTCGACCGCTACCCGCACCAGTTCTCCGGCGGCATGCGCCAGCGCATCGCGATCGCGATCGCCCTGGCCTGCTCGCCGAAGGTGCTCATCGCCGACGAGCCCACGACCGCTCTCGACGTGACCGTCCAGGCCGGAGTGCTGCGGCTGCTGCGCGGCCTCTGCGACGACCTGGGCCTGGCCGTACTGCTCGTCACCCACGACCTCGGCGTGATGTCGGCGGTCGCCGACGAGGTGAGCGTGATGAAGGAAGGCCTGGTCGTGGAGACCGGACCGCGCGGCCAGGTGCTGCGCGAGCCGCGCCACCCCTACACCCGCGCCCTGCTGGAGTCGTTGCCCGGGGAGACCTCATGACACTGCTGACCGTGGACGACCTCGTCGTCGAGCATCGCACCCCGGGCCGCCCCCTGGTACGGGCGGTGGCCGGGGCCAGCCTGACCGTCGCGGCGGGCGAGGTCGTCGGTCTCGTCGGCGAGTCCGGGTGCGGCAAGTCGACGCTGGCCCGCGCGGTGTGCGGGCTCAACCGGGCCGCCGCCGGGTCGATCACCTTCGAGGGGCGGCCGGTGACCCCGCTCGGCCTGCGCCGCAGGGACCGGGCACTGGCCGGGATCCAGATGGTGTTCCAGGATCCCTACGCCTCGCTGAACCCCCGGCGCCGGGTGGGCGCGCAGATCGCCGACGGGCTGCGTACGGCGGGCGACACCGTGACCACCCCCGCCGACCTGCTGGAGCGGGTCGGGCTGCCCCGGGAGTTCGCCGCCCGCCACCCGCACGAGTTCTCCGGCGGCCAGCGGCAGCGGATCGCGATCGCCAGGGCGCTCGCCGCCCGGCCGAACCTGCTGATCGGCGACGAGCCGATCTCCGCGCTCGACGCCTCGGCACAGGCCCAGGTGGCCACGCTGATGCGCGACCTCGCGGTCTCCTCGGGCGCCGGCCTGCTGTTCATCAGCCACGACCTGTCGGTGGTACGGCTGATCGCCGACCGGATCGCGGTGATGTACCTCGGGAAGATCGTGGAGATGGGGCGGACCGCCGAGGTGTGGGCCGACCCCCGTCACCCGTACACCAAGGCGCTGCTGGGCGCGATCCCCGCGCCCGACGGCGCCGGGGTGCTCCCGGCGGAGCTGTCCGGGGATGTGCCGGATCCGGCCGACCCGCCCCGCGGCTGCCGGTTCCACCCGCGCTGCCCGGTGGCGATGGACGTCTGCCGGGAGCGCGAACCCGACTTCGGTCCCGTCGCGTGCTGGCTGCACGGGCCTGCATGATCGACGAGGTGCGCCGCAGGATGGCCGAGGAGGGGATCGACGCCCTGGTGCTGCGCCCCTCTCCCGACTTCCGCTACCTGGGGGGCCAGGGCGAGGGGTATCTCGTCCTGGACCTCCACGGCCCGCCGGCGGCGGCGGCCGGACCGCTGGAGGCGGCGGCGCTCATCCCCGCCTCCGCCCGCCGCGTCGGGGTGGACTCCGAGATGCGGGCCTGGGAGCTGTTCTCGCTGCGGGTGGAGGCCGAGCTCGTGCTGGCCTCGGCCGTGCTCGCCCCGCTCCGGCTGCACCGGGGGGCCGCGGAGGTCGCGGCGACGGAACGTGCCGCCTCGGCTGCGGACGCGGTCCTGCTCATGGCCCGCGAGCTGGCCTGGTTCGGCACCACCGAGCGCGCGATGGCGCGGCGGCTGTGGGCCATGATGGTCGAGACCGGGTGCGAGGAGGTGCTGTCGGTGCTCGTGGCGGCCGGCGAGCACAGCGCCGTCCCCCGGCACGTGCCGTGCGACCGCGTGATCAACCCGGGTGACGCGCTCCTGGTCTCGGTGTGCGGCAGATGGGGCGGCCACTGCTCGGAGGTGGCCCGCGTCTTCGCGGTGGCCGAGCCGCCGGAGGACTTCGAGGCGATGTACTCGGTCGTCCTGGCCGCGCAGCGCGCCGCCCTCGACTCGCTGCGGCCCGGCGTGCCGGCGGCGGAGGCCGGGCGGGCCGCCCGGGAGGTGATCGAGGGCAGCGGCTACGGCCACTACGCCGCGGAGCGGCCCGGCCGGGGCGTCGGCCTCGGCCACGACGAGGGCCCCTGGCTCGTCCCGGGCGACACGACGGTGCTCGCCGCCGGGATGACGGTCTGCGTCGAACCGGCGATCTACCTGCCCGAGCTGTTCGGCGCGCGGGTGGCCGACGTCGCGGTGTGCGCCCCCTCGGGGGCGCGCCGGCTCAGCGGCAGCTCGCAGACCCTGCACGTCATCGACCACTGAGCCGGGCGGGTGGCCGGGACGGCGGTCCCGGCCACCACCGGGCCACCATGAGCCGCGGCCGGAGACGTCCCGGCCAGGACATCCTGGCGCGTCCCGATCGGTGTCGGAGTGAGGGGCAGGTCCGATCCAGGGGGCAGGCTCATGACCTCCAGTTCGCTTTGTCCGAGACCGATCGGATTTTAAAAGATTTTGATTGGTTCAGTGGCGGATTGGTGACAGGAGATGTCCGTTGCCGATCGGCCGGCGAGGTCGGCCCCGCCCCGCAGCTCGCGCCGGAGCTCCAGGGCGTGATGCAGGTAGTTCTGTGCCAGCCGGGTACGGCCCGCCGACCGGTGCAGCTCGCCGAGTGTCTGGACCGTGGCCGCCTCCCCGCTCCGGTCGCCGAGCCGCTGGAAGATCAGCAGCGACCGCTCCAGCTTGTCGGAGGCGTGCGACCGGTCGCCGCGGACGACCTGGAGCCCGCCCAGGTTCTGCATCGCGTAGGCCCCGCAGTGGAGGTCGCCGAGACCTTCGAAGATGTCCAGCGCGCGCCCCTGGAAGCGCATCGCCCGGTCGGGCTCGGCCACCAGGGCGTGGAAGCGTCCGAGCTGCATGGACACGCAGCCCTCCCGGTGGGGGTCGCCGAGCCGCCTGGCCAGCCGCAGCGCCTCGCCCAGCCATCTGGACGCCTGGTGCAGGTTGCCGGAGGCCAGGCAGACCCGCCCGATCGCCTGCCGGGCGTAGGCCTCGCCGCTCTGATCGCCCATGGCCAGGAACATGGTCAGAGCCTGCCGGAAGTAGGTCAGCGCCCTGAGATGCTCGCCGCAGAACTGGTTGACCGCCCCGAGCCCGCAGATCGAGGTCGCCTCGCCCCGGGCGTCCCCCAGCTCGTGGAAGATCGTGAGGGCTCTGCGGAACATCTCCGTCGCCTCGGCGTAGCGGTCCTGGTAGAGGCACACCTGGGCCAGGCCGCGGAGCATGGCCGCCTCGCCGTGGCGGTCCTGTGCCAGGCGCGCGGCCTCCAGGGCGACCCGGTGGGTGGACTGCCACTCCTCGAAGTGACAGCGCAGGTCGTAGTAGGGGACGAGGGCCGCGGCGAGCCCCCAGGCCGACTCGGCCAGCCCCGCGTCGGCGGCCAGGCGCACCGCCCCCACGAGCGTGTCGTGCTCGGCGTCCAGCCACGACAACGGGTCGGCGGTCAGGCGCCCGAGGGTGTCGGCGGGCAGGTTCCAGCGGGTGGCCCCGGCCGCGGACAGGCTGAAGAGCGTGGTCGGCAACCGCGCTGTGGCGCTCTCGGCGGTGGCCATCCAGGCCCCGAGCACCCTGATGAGGGCCTTCCGCTCCGGGAGGCCGCCGGCCTTCTCCCTGGCGTTGCAGCGGACCAGGTCGTGCAGCCGGTAGCGTGGCTGGCCGATCGGGTCGGTGCCGACCAGCCGGAGCAGATTCACATCGACCAGGACGTCCGTCACGTCGTCGGCCCGGTGCCGGTCCAGCGCGGCGTCGACCACCCAGCCGGGTAGGGACTGCGGGCCCAGCAGGCCCAGCGCCCGCAGGGCCAGGGCCGCGTCGTCGGGCAGCAGCCGGTAGCTCCGGTCGAGGCTGACCCGCACCTCCAGGTCGCCGGCCCGCAGCTCGCTGAGCCGGTTCGACTCGTCGTCCAGCCGCTGCCCCATCACCTCCAGCGACCAGCCGGGCCGCCCCGCCAGCCGCGCTCCGGCGATCCTGACGGCGAGCGGCAGGTATCCGCAGGAGCGGAGGATCGCCGCGGCGGCCTCCCGCTCCCTCTCCAGCCGCTCCGGGCCCACGATCCTGCCCAGGAACTCCTCCGCCTCGCCGGGCGGCAGGACGTCCAGTTCGAGCTGGAGGGCGCCGGGCAGCTCCGTGATCCGCCGCCGGCTCGTCACGAGCACCGCGCAGCCGCTGCCGGGCAGCAGCGGCCGCACCTGGGCGGCGCCGGCGGCGTCGTCGAGGACGACGAGCATCGGGCGTCCGGCCAGCAGGGACCGGTACAGGGCGGAGCGTTCGCGCACGGTGGCCGGCAGGCCGGCCTCGCCGACCCCCATCGCCCGCAGCGCCTCGGCCAGCAGCTCGCCCGGGTCGGCCGGGACCCGCTCGGTCCCGCCGAGATCCAGGTAGAGCTGCCCGCCCGGATATCCGGCCCGCACGGCGTGCGCGCAGTGCACCGCCAGCGCCGACTTGCCCACGCCCGGCGCCCCCATCACCACGGTGACCAGAGGCGGCCCGTCCGGCGGGCGCTCCAAGGGCGACAGCGCCCGGGTGAGGACGGCGACGGCCTCGGCCCGGCCGGTGAAGTCCGGCGCGTCCGGGGGGAGCTGGTGGGGGGTGGAGACGGCCGCCGCGGCGGGCGGCAGGTGATGCGGCACGGCCGCGACGGCGGGCAGGAGAGCGGGCCCGGCCACGGCGGGCGGGGGCTCGCCCGCCAGGACGGCCGCGTGCGCCCGGCGCAGGTCCGCGCCGGGTTCGATCCCGAGCTCGGCGACCAGTTGCCGCCGGACCGTGGTGTAGGCGTGCAGGGCCTCGGCCTGCCGTCCGCTCCAGTGCAGGGCGAGCATCAGCCGCTGCCAGAGGTCCTCCCGGAAGGGATGCTCCTTCAGCAGCCCGCGCAGCTCGCCGATCGCGTCGGTGTACTCGCCCCGGGCCATCCTCAGGGCGATCAGCTCTTCGGCGGCGGCGAGCCGTACCTCCGCCAGCGCCTGCAGCCGCCCGTCCCAGAGCGGGCTGGCCGGCAGGTCGGCCAGCGGGGTGCCGCGCCACAGCGCGAGCGCCCGGCGGAGCCGGTCGAAGGACTCCTCCGTACGGCCGAGCGCGCGCGCCCCGGCGATCAGGTCCTCGAACAGCAGCGCGTCGAGCTGGCCGGTCGACAGCTCGATCACGTAGCCGGGCGGGCGGGCCTGGATCCGGGCACCGGCCGCCTCCAGCAGGCCGCGCAGCGAGCTCACGTAGGTGCGGATGTTGGCGTGGGCGGAGCGCGGCCGGTGCCGGGGCCACAGCACCTCGGCGAGCAGGTCCGCGCCGACCACACGGTTGGCGTCGAGCAACAGCGATGCCAGCAGGATTCGGGGTTTCGTGCCGGCGATGCGGAGGGAGCGTCCCGAGGTCCGGACGTCCAAACCACCGAGCACGCTGAATGTGGGCTGATCAACCACCATGACCGCACTTACTCCTCGTATGGAGGCGCTGCAACCATTCATCGGGTTGTGTGCTATGAGCCGGATAGGCCTTTATACAGATTTTGGATGATTTTTGTACCGGCAATCCAGACCCTGGACCCCAGCAAGAGCCTTTCGAGAGATCCAACAGACAGTGCACGGTGCCGGTCAAGGCTTCGCCCCCGGGACCTGTGGAAAGGATCCGCATGAGACTCAGAGGGGTGCTCACGGTGGGGTTCGCCCTGCTGCTCAGCCTCGCGGGCGGCGCCGTCATGGCTCCGGGCGCCGGTGCGGGGGTGCTGGGGGACCCTGTGCCGAACAGCAGCGAGACCGATCCCGCCCCGGACGACGGGGCGACCCTCCTGGCGACGAACTTCCAGATGCCCTTCCCCTGCGGGCAGAGCTGGACGGGTAACTCCAGCGCGAGCAGCGCGCACCAGTCGTGGGAGATCGACTTCAACCGGGGCGGCACCGCCGACGCCGACCTGGGGGACACCGTCGTCGCGGCCGCCGCCGGTACGGTGGTCATCTCGGCCCACCAGGGGTCGACCAACGGATACGGGAACCTCGTCAAGATCGACCACGGTGGCGGCTGGTCCACCTACTACGCGCACCTGAACGTGCGCTCGGTGAGCGCGGGCGCCCAGGTCTCCCAGGGCCAGCAGATCGGTACCGTCGGCAACACCAGCAAGCCCGGCAACAACATCTCGCCCCACCTGCACTACGAGGTCCGGATGGGCAGCAGCTACCCGTCCAACATCCAGAAGGCCGTCTTCAACGGGTCCACGTTCGGCTACCCGGTCCAGACCCTGACCTCCAACAACTGCGGCGGCAGCACCAACCCGCACACCCCGCAGTCGGTCTGCGGCAGCGGCTACGACGTGGTCGACTCCGCGGCGCTGGGCTCCTCCGGCACCGTCTACCTGCTCTACAACAACGCCAACGGCTACAACTGCGTGACCACCATCAAGCGCTCGTCGATCGGCACGGCGACGGCCACCAGCGCCTACCTGGAGGTCCAGGGCAGCAGCCGGATCACCGACTCCGGCAACTTCGCCTACTACGCGGGCCCGGTGCGCGCCTCCGGCGCCGGCAAGTGCGTCAAGTGGGGCGGCAAGGCCGGCGCCTCCAGCTACGACAGCCCCTTCGAACACTGCGGCAGCTGATGCCGGGGGCCGCCTCCGCCCGCACCGGCCGGGGGCGGCCCCTTCAGCGGATCCCCACTCCCTGAGGAGAATCTGTGCAGGCCCGACTCCGCCGTTCAGCCGTGTTGCTGGCCGGTTCGCTCATCCCCCTCTCGCTCCTGGTGGGCCGGCCCGCGAGCGCCGCTCCGGCCGACCCCATGACCGACGCCTTCACCCGCGCGGCCGCGACCTACGAGATCCCCCGCGACCTGCTCGTCACCCTCGGGTACGCCGAGACCCACCTCGACGGACACCACGGCGAGCCCAGCGCCAGCGGCGGCTACGGAGTGATGCACCTGGTCAGCAACCCCACCGCCCACACCCTGGAGCGCGCGGCCGCACTGACCGCACAACCGCTCTCGGCGCTGAAGAGCGACGACGCGGCCAACATCACCGGCGGCGCCGCGGTGCTGCGCGCCTACGCCGACGAGCTCGGACTGGACGCCGCCGCCCGCAAGGACGCCGGCAGGTGGTACACGGCGGTGGCCCGGTACGGCAACGCCTCCTCCCCCGAGGTGGCCCGGCTGTACGCCGACACCGTCTACGAGCTGCTCGCCGCCGGCGTGCGCGCCACCACCCCCGGCGGCCAGGCCCTGACCGTGACCGCGCAGGCGGTGCAGCCCGACCGCGGCGACTACGCCAAGGCCCGGGACCTGGACAGAACCTTCGCGGCCGCGGCCGTGGACTACCCCTCGGCGCACTGGGTCCCGGCCAGCTCCAGCAACTACGCCGTCTCCAACCGGCCGGCGAGCGACGCGATCGACCGCATCGTCATCCACGTGACCCAGGGCTCCTACGCCGGCACGATCTCCTGGTTCCAGAACCCCGCCGCCCAGGTCTCGGCGCACTACGTCGTCCGCTCCTCCGACGGCGACATCACCCAGATGGTCCGCGAGAAGGACCGCGCCTGGCACGCCCGTGACTACAACAGCCGGTCGGTCGGCATCGAGCACGAGGGCTACGTCGACAACGCCTCCTGGTTCACCGACACGATGTACCGCGCCTCGGCGGCGCTGACCCGCAGCATCGCCGACCGGTACGGCATCCCCAAGGACCGCGCCCACATCGTCGGGCACGTGGAGGTCCCGGGCAACGACCACACCGACCCCGGCCCGTACTGGGACTGGACCAAGTACATGCAGTACGTCGGCGGCAGCGGCGGCGGCACCAACCCGCACACTCCCGAGTCGGTCTGCGGCAGCGGATACACGGTGATCGACTCCGCCGCCCTGGGCACGGCCGGCACCGTCTACCTGCTCTACAACAGCGCCACCGGCTACAACTGCGTCGCCACCGTGAAGAGGACCTCCCTCGGCACGGCGACGGCCACCAGCGCCTACCTGGAGGTGCAGGGCAAGACCCGCGTCACCGACTCCGGCAACTTCGCCTACTACGCCGGTCCGGTGCGCGCCGCCGCGGCCGACAAGTGCGTCAAGTGGGGCGGCAAGGCCGGCACCTCCAGCTACGACAGCCCCTTCGAACACTGCGGATAGCCGGCCGGGCACGCTCCGAGCCGGCTCACCGTCCGCAGGTGATCGGTGACGGGGGTGCGGCCGCGAGGCGGGGGCCGCGGCGGCCGCCCCCGTCTGCCGGGCCGGTATCCGGCCCGGCGGACGCGCGCCCCCGCCGGGGACGATCAGCAGGTCGGCACGTCCGGCGATCGGACCGGGAGCGTGCCGGCCTCGCCGCGTGCCGGCCTCCCGCCGCCTACCGCTCCGGCGGGAGGTCCCGGCGCACCAGGATCCCGGCCCGGGCCGCGTGCGCGGCCATCGCGGCCACCCGGTCGGCGAGGGCGGAGTCGATCGGCTCCGCGGTGACCAGCATCCGGTAGTAGAACGGGGCTGCCACCATCCCGATCACCTCTTCCGCGTCGGTGTCGGCGGGCACCTCCCCACGGTCGATGGCCCGCCGGACCAGGAGCGAGGTCTCCCGGATCCGGAACGCCACGACCGCCGACAGGGTTTCGCGGGCGGCCGGGTCGCGGACCGCGGCCGCCACCATGACGTCGAGCCAGACGCGCTGGGCCACGTGCGCGTAGATCGTCAGGAAGGCCCCGGCCAGGGCCCGCAGGTCGGTCTCGAGATCCCCCGAATCAGGGAAGGACTCTCCCCCGGTGGGCACGCCCGCGTCGTCGGCGAACCGGTACGCCAGATCCTGGATCACCCCCTCCAGGTTGGTCCACCGCCGGTAGACGGTGGAGGCCGCCACCCCCGCCCGCATCGCGATCTTCTCCACGCTCGTCTCGGCGTAGCCGCGCTCGACCAGTTCGGCCAGCGTGGCGTCCAGTACGGCGGTGCGGTTGCGCGCCGTACGGCCGCCCGGCCGCCGCTTGGACTCCAAATGCGAACCTTCTTGCATTAAGTCCCCTCCTCCTGTCATCATCCAGATTAATGCAAACTGGTTCGCATTAACCGGGAGATTCGGGCGCGGCGCGGCGGCGACTCCCGGCATGGAACATGCGACTAATGCGACTAACGCTACTTATGCCACTTGACCCATTAGATCCTTGCCCGCTATAACTAATGCATCATCACGGCTTGGAGGCATGTTAAATGAACACCCCTCGTGTGGCACACCGGTATGTGGACGTCGACGGAGTCCGTGTCTTCTACCGGCAGACCGGCCCGGCGGGCGCGCCCACGCTCCTCCTCCTGCACGGCTTCCCCTCGGCCTCGCACCAGTTCCGGCGGCTGATGGACGCTCTCGGCGGCCGGTACCGGCTGATCGCCCCCGACTACCCCGGTTTCGGGCTCACCGAGGCCCCGGAGGACTTCACCTACTCCTTCGACCGGCTGGCCGACGTCGTCGAGGGCTTCGTGACGGCGCTGGGGCTGGACAGGTTCGTGATGTACACCTTCGACTTCGGCGGCCCCGTCGGTTTCCGGCTGGCCACCAGGCACCCCGAGTGGATCGCCGGACTGATCGTCCAGAACGCCAACCTCTACGAGGAGGGCCTGTCGGACCTCGCCCGGGGCATGATCGCCAACCGGCCCGGCGTGGAGGGGGCCGAGGCCAACGTCAGGCAGATCCTCGAACTGCCGGTCACCCGGAGCCAGTACGAGGGCGGCACCACCGACGTCGAGCTCGTCGCCCCCGACGGCTGGATCCTCGACCAGCACTTCCTTGACCTTCCGGGCCGGAAGGAGGCCCAGGTCGACCTGGCCCTCGACTACCACTCCAACGTGGCCCGCTACCCCGAGTGGCAGCAGTGGCTGCGCGACCACCGGCCGCCCACCCTCATCGTGTGGGGCCGGGGCGACGCCTTCTTCCCGGAGGCCGGCGCCCGCGCCTACCTCCGGGACCTGCCGGAGGCGGAGCTCCACCTCTTCGACACCGGTCACTTCGCTCTTGAGGAGAACCTCCCCGAGATCGCCCCCCTCATCGCCGACTTCGTCGACGACCTCCGGAAGGACACTCCCATGAAGATCGCAGTCATCGGCGCCGCCGGAAACCTCGCCGGCGCCGTCGCCCGGGAGGCCGCCGCCCGGGGTCACCTGATCACCGCGCTGGGCAGGGACACCATGGACGTCACCGACCCCGCCTCGATCAAGGACGCGGTCGCCGGACATGACGCCGTGGTGGCCGGGATCAAGGGCCCGGACCGGCTGGTGCCCCGGGGCGCCCAGGCGCTGCTCGAAGGGCTCCCGCTCGCCGGGGTGAACCGCCTGATGTTCATCGGCGGCGGCGGGAGCCTGGAGTACGCCCCCGGGCAGCGCTACGTGGACTCCCCGAACTTCCCGCCGCAGTATCTCGAGACCGCCCGCGACCAGACCGAGGCGCTGGAGATCCTCCGTGGGGCGCAGACCCCGGTCGAGTGGTCCTACGTCAGCCCGCCGCCGATGCACCTGGTGCCGGGCGAGAAGACCGGCGTCTACCGGGCCGAGGCCGGCGACACCCCCATCACCGATGAGAACGGGGAGAGCCGCATCTCCGTCGGCGACTACGCCTGCGCGATCGTCGACGCCCTGGAGAAGGGCTCCTTCATCCGCGAGCGCTTCACCACCGCCTACTGACCGGCGGCGCGCTCGGCGCCCGCGGACCCTCGCGCGGGCACCGGCACGAGGTGGGATCACCGGCCGTCACGGGTGCGGACGCGCCGGCCCGGCATCGATCCCCGGCGGACCGGCCCTGCCCGGCCCGCCGGGGATCGACATGTGTCAGCCCGCGCCCGCGAGCCCGTCGCGCGAGGCTACGGCGGGAAGCGGGGCGGCCGTCAGGCCTGGCGCCACCGCGCCACGCTGCCGGCCCCGTGCACGCGCAGGTCCGGCGCGGCCTCCAGCGCCTTCTCCGCGCCGCCGGGGGTGTAGGTGACGATGAGGCGCAGCGGGCGCCAGGTCGCGTTGAAGGTCGAGTGGTAGGCGCCGGCCGGGATGTGCACGGTGTCGCCCTCCCTGATCGGGAACGGCTCGCCGTCGTCGACCATCTGCACGGCCTCACCGGAGATCACGTAGATGATCTCCTCGGCGTCGGGGTGGTTGTGCCGGGCGTGCCCCTGGCCGGGGTTGATTATCACCTCGCCGAACGTGCCGGTCGCCCCCTGGACGGTCGACGGGGTGACGAACCACTTGATCGCCCCCCAGTCGAAGGCCATCGTGGGAACCGCGTCGGGACTCACATGCATGCGATCTCCTGAGATCTCAGAACTTCATCGACTTGAAGGCCCTGACCTGCTGGGTGACGGCGCGCTCGGTCGGCAGCCGCTCGACCGACGAGGCGCCGAAGAAGCCCACGACCCCCTCGGTGCGCGACAGCACGTAGGCCGCGTCCTCGGGCTCGGCGATCGGCCCGCCGTGGCAGAGCACGAGAATGTCGGGCCGGACTGCCACCGCGGCGTCGCGCATCGCCTGGACCCGCTCCACGGCCTCGTCCAGGGTCAGGGCGGTCCCCGCGCCGATGCTGCCCTTGGTGGTCAGCCCGACATGCGGGACCAGGACGTCGGCGCCCGCCTCGGCCATGGCGCGCGCCTGGTCCTCGTCGAAGACGTAGGGCGCGCTCAGCAGGTCGCGCTCGCGCGCCAGCCGGACCATCTCGACCTCCAGGTCGTAGCCCATGCCGGTCTCCTCCAGGTTCTGGCGGAAGACCCCGTCGTACAGGCCCACGGTCGGGAAGTTCTGCACGCCGGCGAAGCCCATGGCGGCGAGCTGGTCGAGGAACCTGGGCATCAGCCGGAACGGGTCGGTGCCGCACACCCCGGCCAGGACCGGGGTGTCCCGGACGACGGGGAGCACCTCCGCCGCCATCTCGACGACGATCTGGTTGGCGTCGCCGTAGGGCAGCAGCCCGGCCAGCGAGCCGCGGCCCGCCATCCGGTAACGGCCGGAGTTGTAGATGATGATCATGTCGACGCCGCCGGCCTCGGCGCACTTGGCCGACAGGCCGGTGCCCGCGCCCGCGCCGATGACCGGACGGCCCTCGGCGACGGTCCGCCGGAGTCGGGCGAGGACGTCTCCGCGGTTCACCGCGTCCCTCCCGAAGAGATCATCTGGTGGAGCCGGTCGGCCGTCGCGCGGCCGAACCCGGGGTCGTTGACGTGCAGGTCGAGCTCCTCTATCTCGACGGCCGTGCCGCGCAGGCCGTCCGCCAGGGCCTCGAAGCAGGCCTCGTCCGCCTTGGGGTCGTGGAAGGCGCCGCCCGGGGCGTCGAGGGCGGAGACCCCGCCGCGCGGGAGGAACAGCGTCACCGGGCCGGTGGCGCCGCGCAGCTTCCCGGCCACCCGGCGGCCGAGCTCGCCCATCTCCTCGGCGGTGGTCCGCATCAGCGTCACGGTCGGGTTGTGCACGTAGAGCGTGCGCCCCTCGAAGCGCTCGGGCACCGTGTCCCGGGGGCCGAAGTTGACCATGTCCAGCGCGCCGGGGGCGACCACCTGGGGAACGCCGGCCGCACCGGCCGCGGTCAACCGCTCCGGACCGGCCGACAGCACGCCGCCGACCAGGTCGTCGGCCAGCTCGGTGGTGGTGAGGTCGAGCACGCCCGCCAGCAGCCCGCTCGCGGCGAGCCCCTCCAGCGCCCGCCCGCCGGCCCCGGTCGCATGGAAGACCAGCACCTCGTAGCCGAGCTCCTCCAGACGCTCCCGGGCCGCGTCCACCGCGGGCGTGGTCACTCCGAACATGGACGCGGCGACGAGCGGGCGGTCGTCGCCGCCGGCCGGGACCTCGGCGCTCGCCATGCCGGCCACGGCGGCGGCCGCGTTGCCGAGGACGCGCCTGGAGAGCCGGTTGAGGCCGGCGATGTCGACGACGCTGTACATCAGCGTCACGTCCTTGGCCCCCACGTAGGGGGCCACGTCACCGGAGGCCATGGTCGACACGATGACCTTCGGCAGGCCGATCGGCAGATCGCGTACGGCCCGGGCCGCGATCGAGGACCCGCCGCTGCCGCCGACCGCGAGCACGCCGTCGAGCCGGCCCTCGCCGTACAGCTCGGCCAGGACCGCCGCGGCGCCCTCACCCATCGCGGTGACGGCGGCGCCCCGGTCCCCCGCCGCGCGCAGCGCCCCGGCCTCGGCCCCGGCGGCCCGGGCCACCCGGTCGTTGCCGATGTCGGCGGTCACCTGCGCCCGGCCGACCCCGGCGTCGACCAGGACGACCTCGCAGCCGAGCCCACGCAGGCGCTCACGGAGCCAGGCGTACTCCCGTCCCTTCGTGTCCAGCGTCCCTACCAGGCAGATCGTCGGCATCTCACGCCACGCCCCTCCGTCCGCAGACCTTCCCCGCCGCCGGTCGCCCCCGGAGCCGGGCGCGCCGGCCCCGGTAGACGGTCTCCGCCGGCCGGAGGCCCGTACCGGGCCTGGCGTTGACATGCCCCGCCGGCGGGCGCCGCACTCTCCGGCGCCGGCCGCCCTCCCCCAGCCGCCGGGATCACGGCCCGGCGCCCCGACGGCCCGGAAGCCCGGAAGCCCGGAAGTCATTCGCCCCGACGGCCCGGAGGCCGGTCAGTCCTGCCGCCCCGGGATCCGGCCGTTCTGCAGGGCGTTGGGCACCGCCCTGGCGACCAGGTCCGGGATCACCGCGCCCAGCTCGGCCGGCTCCCAGCGGGCGCCCTTGTCCACCTCCGGGCCCGCGTGCCAGCCCTCGGCCACGCTGATCACGCCGCCCCGCACGTTGAAGACCCGGCCGGTGATCCCCCGGGCCTCCGCGCAGGCCAGCCAGACCGCCAGCGGCGCCACGTCCTCGGGACGGAGCTCGTCGAAGCGGCCGCCGGCGCTCAGGTTCTCCGTCATGCGGGTCAGGGCGGTGGGGGCCAGCGCGTTGACGGTCACGCCGTAGCGGGCCAGTTCCTGGGCGGCGATGACCGTCAGCGACGCGATGCCCGCCTTGGCGGCCCCGTAGTTGCTCTGCCCTGCATTGCCGTAGATGCCGGACGAGGAGGTGGTGTTGATGATCCGCGCGTCGACCGGGGCGCCCGCCTTGGACCGCTCGCGCCAGTAGGCCGCGGCGTGGCGCATCGGCGCGAAGGTGCCGCGCAGGTGGACGCGGACGACGGCGTCCCACTCCTCGATCGTCATGTTGACCAGCATCCGGTCCCGCAGGATGCCGGCGTTGTTGACCAGGACGTGCAGGTCGCCGTAGTGGTCGACGGCCGCCCGCACCAGCCGGCCCGCGCCCTCGAAGTCGGAGACGTCCTCGCCGTTGACGATCGCCTCACCGCCCATCGCGCGGATCTCCTCGACGACCTGTCCGGCCGGCCCGGCCGACGAGCCCGTGCCGTCCACCTCCGCGCCCAGATCGTTGACCACCACCCGGGCCCCGTGGCGCGCGAACTCCAGCGCGTGCCCACGCCCGATCCCCCGGGCGGCCCCGGTGACGATCACCACCCGCCCCGCCACGATCCCGCTCATCCGGCCTCCCGGTCCCAGAACCCAGCTCCAGGGAGAGTCTCGAAGACCCCGGCCGATGTCAACGACGCGGGCCCGCCGGGTGGCGGCGCGGCGGGTCAGCCGTCCGGCAGGTTCCGGCGGGCGGCCCCCTCACTCCGCGCGGCCTGCCCAGAGCAGGCCGCGCAGGGTGAGGGCGCGCACGGTGGGATGTGTCAGATCGGCGAGGTTGTGGCCGATCGCGGAGAAGAAGACCCGGCCCGCGCCCCAGCGGCGGGTCCACACGACGGGCATGGGGACGGGCACGGCGTGCGGGCCGCCGGTGGAGGGGGCCAGCGTGGTGGTGGCGAGGACGTCGTTGAGGGAGTCGGTGAGCATCCAGTACTGCTCGGTGTGGACGGTGAAGCCGTCCAGCCCGGCGACGATCGGATGGTCGGCGCGGGCCGGGTCGATGACGACGTCGTATTCGAGGAAATGCTCGGGGTGGGACAGGAAGAGGCCGCCGACCATCCGGTGGTAGTCACGGTCGTCGAAGGCGGCCACCACTCCCCCGTGCCACCCCGCGAACCCGGTGCCCGCCTCGACGGCCGCCAGCAGCCCGGCGGACTGGCGCCCGCTGAGCGTGCCGCCCGTCCAGCACTGCACGATGAGATCGGTGGCGGCCAGCAGGTCGGCGTCGGCGTAGACGTCGAGGTCGCCGGCGACGGTGACCTCGAAACCCGCCTCGGCGAGCCCGGGGATGAACAGGCCGGTCGCCTCGTCGGGGACGTGCCCCTCCCAGCCTCCCCGGACGACGAGCGCGTGTCTGGTCATGCCCTGCTCCCCGGCTGGTCCCGGACCCGGTGGGGCTCCGCCACGGGTGGGGTCCGTCTTGGTCGGTCTGGCCGCTGCCATCCCAGCGCCACAGCCGGGTCCGCGTCAACCGGGCGGGCGGACGAGGCGGCCAGGCCCCGGCGCGGGACGGTCGGCGGCGTCCTCGGACGCGGGCCTGACGGGCCCGCGTCCACGGACGGGACGGGCCCCGTGCCGCACGGTCAAGGCCGTGCGGCACGGGGCCCGTCGCCGGTCGCGCCGGCCTGTCAGGCCGGCTCGGGTGCGGTCAGGCCGCGGCCCGCGCCGACAGCGTGACCGTCGCCTGCCGGGTGACGCCGTTCACGGTGACCGCGACGACGACCTGGCCGGAGCGGAGCGCGGTCAGCGTCCCCGTGGCGGGGTCGAGCACCGCGATGTGGCGCGCCTTCGCGCCCGCCCGGGTGCCGACGTGCAGGTTGGGCGAGCCCGACCAGTCCACCGAGACGGGGTAGGCGGCGGGCACCGTGCGGGTGCCCTGCGTCAGCGTCGCCGAGACCTGCCCGGGCTTGCCGGCCTCCACCGAGGTGGGCGCCGTGAGGGTCAGCCCGTCGACGTGCGGGCGGACCTGCGTGCCGATCCAGGCCGGCGCGTCGGCGAACCAGTTGCGCCGGACGTGTGCCGCCTCCTTCTCGGTCACCGGGTCGACCCCCCACAGGGACCAGCCGGTGAAGCCGCCGTCGTCGGCCGCCGTGGCCGGGTTCTTGCCGGAGTTGCCGTTGATGAAGTACGGCACGGCGTCGACCCGCGAGGCGTGGAAGGTTCCGACGTGGGCGCCGATGTAGGCGGCCCCCTTGCCGGTGGTGCGCTGGAAGTCCGCGAGCCAGCCCTCGACCAGCGCGGCCTCCTTGCGGTCGCCGAGCTGGCTGCCCTTGCCGGGCGTCGGGTCGCGCGGCGGCACGTGGAACAGCACCGCGACCGAGCCGATCGACGGGTCCTTCTCCGCCGCGTCGAGACGCTCGCGCAACATGGCCACCTGCTCGAACCCGCCGCCGCGCAGGTTCAGCCGCGAGGTGTCGAGGGTCACGAAACGGGTCCCCTTGTGGTCGAAGCCACCGTAGGTGTCGCCGAAGACCGACCTGAAGTTGTCGATCTTGCCGCCCATCACCTCGTGGTTGCCGGGCACGTAGTGGACGGGCAGCTCGCCGTGGAGCTCCTCGTCCAGGATCCGCTTGGCGAGCGCGAAGTCCTCCGGTGACGCCTCGTCGACGAGGTCGCCGTTGATGAGCAGGAAGTCGGGCCTGGCCGCCTTGATCTCCCGCAGCGTACGGCGGGCGTTGGCGACGATGTCGCTGTCGGGGTCGCGTGCCACGAACTGCGCGTCGGACATGACCGCGAAGCGCCACGGCGCCGCCGCGACCTCGCCCCCCGGACGGATCACCGGGTCGGCCGTCTTCGGGGCCGCCGGCGCCGCCACCGACGGCGGCACCTTGGCGACGAGCCCGTCGATCGTGATCTCACTGCTGTACTTCTGGTCGGCCCTGGTCTCGGCGACGTAGAACCGGCGGAGCCTCAGCGGGTAGTTCACCCCCGGCGGCACCGCGAACTCGACGAACTTCCAGCCCGTCCACGTGAGGTAGGGGCCGCGGAGGATCTGCGACTGCCCCTGGGCGTCGTAGAACTCCAGGCTCGGCCACTCCCCCTTGCCCGCGGAGTTGATCCACAGTCCGAACGCCTGCGGCTGGCCCGGCACGGTGATCTGCTGGGGCGGGCTCGCGTAGGCCGCGCGCGTCGCCGTCGACTGCGTGAAGTCGTAGGCGAGCTTGAGGCCGCCGCCGCTCTGGCCCGGCGCCGCCGACAGCGAGCCCGTCGCGCGGGCCGCGGCGAACGTCCACGACCCCGCGTCCTCGAAGTCGGCGGCCGGGACGTCCTCGTATCCGACGGTCACCGGCACCGCCGTGTCGGCCCCGCCGGCCCGCACGGTCACCAGGCCGGAGCCGGTCGCCCGCTTCGCCTTCACCGTGAAGAAGCCGTGCTCGGAGGCGGCGACGTCGAGCAGTTCCCTGTCGTAGTCGAGCCGCACGTCCGAGGGGTCGACGGGGGCGGAGTTGCCGTTGCGGTCGTAGCCGACCACTCCGAACGTGCCCGAGGCGTCGGCGCCCGCCAGGCCGACCCGGTCGGTCGTCGTGCCGAGGCGGGCGAGGGGCTGCAGGACGGTGAGGGCGATCTCGCCCTCCGCGCCGCCGCGGGAGGCGGTGACGGTCGTCCGGCCGGGCACGAGGGCGCGGAAGGTGCCGTCGCGGCCGACGAGCCCGTGGACCGCCTGGCCCGACCGCCACGACGGGGTGCCCGCCGCGGGGCCGTACGTCTCGTCGTAGCCGGCCGCCGTGAGCTTGCGGGTGAGACCGGGGAAGACCCGGTCGGGACGGCCGCCGCTGACCGGGCCGGCGCCCGGCGCCCTGGCCGGGTCGCTGGCCGTCTCCACCCAGAAGCCCTTGAGCCTGCCGCTGCCGGCGGGCGCGTAGAGCGCGAGGCCGTTGGGGACGTGTCGCTCGCCGCCGTCGGAGGGGCTGTTCTCCACCTGCACACCGGCCGAGCCGGGCTCCCGGGCGAGCATCGTCGAGGAGCCGCCGCCGTCGAGGTTCAGCGCGTTGTACGCGCCGAGCTCCGCCATCATCGCCCCGAGCTCGGTGAGCGTGACGCCCCTGCTGTCGGCCTGCCGGCCGTCGACCGTCAGCATGTACATCTTGCGGCCGTCGGCGGAGAAACCGACGGCGGTGCGCGGATGGGCGGCGTTGTCGGCCGAGGTCTGGGCGACACCGTCCTTGACGAGGATCTGGCTGCCGCCGACGGCCGCCTTGATCGCTCCGCCCTGGGAGGGCTTCGGCTGGTACTTGACCTCGACGCGGTCGCCGGGCTTCAGCGCGGCGAGCGCCGTCGCTCCGGCGTCCCGGCCGAGCAGGACGGCCGTGCCCGCCGGGATCGGGCCGCTGCCCGCGGAGCTGCGCACCTCGGTGACGACGCCGCCCTCCAGCACGACCTCGGTGACCGCGGCCGCGCCCTCGACCGCTCGGCCGCGGCCGTAGGAGCCCCACAGCGGGGTGAACAGCCCGACGCCGTTGCCCTGGATGAGCTGGTTGAACTGGGTCAACGTGATCGGGGCGCCGCCGGCGGGCGTCGCGGTGCCGTCGAAGTTCATCTGCAGCACCCGCCCGACCCCGTCGGGGGTGACGGTGACGGCGTTGTTGTGGCCCGCCATCGGGGACTGGACGAGCTCCCCGTCGTGGATGCCGATGCCCTGCGCCGCGCCGGAGCTGTTGATGTCGAAGAAGTCGCCGTTGACGGCGGCGACGGCCCGGGACCGCTCCGCGGGCCCGGACAGCGGTTCGGTCTTCGACACCTCGCCCGAGTACACGTAGTCGGCGCTCGCACCGGCCGTGAGGTCGGCGGCGATCGCGTCGGCGCGGAGCCAGCCCGCGCTGTCATAGCGGTCGAAGGAGGTGAGGGTGATCCCCGGCGCGACCGGCCGGGTCTTCTTGGCCGTCTCCAGCTGCCGCGCCCCGGGGGCGACGAGCAGCGTGGACGGGGCCTGGTCGGACGACGCCTGCGGCGCGTCCTCGACGAGGGCCTGCTGTGGCCGCGCGGGTGAGGGCGACGGCGACGGATCGGCCTGGGCGGGGCCCGCCGCGCTGAAGGCGAGCAGGGGGGCGAGCAGGGCCGTGGCCACTATGCGGGGGTGGTGACTTGGGGGCACCCCCGAACTCAACCGCGCAATGGTTACAAGTTTCAAGACTTCGAGGTGACCTAAAAGAAAATTTCAGGCGCTGGCGTCCCGAGGCGCGGGGCGCGGAGGCGTCCGCACCCGCCGGCGCCCGTCCCGGCCTGGAAATTATCACTAAATCGGGCTATCATCGCCATATGGCGATTGATTCTGATGGGGGTCGGTGTGTCAGCACCGACATCGCCGCCGGCATCTCCCCGGCGGCCGCGCTGTTTCACTCCCTGGCCGATGAGACCCGGCTGCGCATCGTGCAGCGCCTGGCGCGCGGCGAGGCCCGCGTGGTGGACCTGACCACCCAGCTGGGCCTGGCCCAGTCCACGGTGTCCAAGCACCTGGCCTGCCTACGCGACTGCGACCTGGTCGACTACCGCGCCGAAGGGCGGCAGTCGTTCTACTCCCTGACCCGGCCCGAACTGATGGACCTGCTGGCCTCCGCCGAGCAACTGCTGGCCGCCACCAGCAGCCGGAGCCGGTGGCGTGAGCGCCCTGAATCTGCCCGGCATCGGCCCAGCTCCGGCCCCTGGCCCGGCCCGGCGCGCCGTGCTGCGACGCCGGATCCGGCTGCTGGTGGCGGCGACCATCACCTACAACGTGATCGAGGCGGTGGTGGCCGTCACCGCCGGCACCCTCGCCTCTTCGGCCGCGCTGATCGGGTTCGGCCTGGATTCCATCGTCGAGGTCGCTTCGGCCGCCGCGGTCGCCTGGCAGTTCTCCGCCACCGACCACGAGAAGCGGGAGAAGACGGCGCTGCGAACCATCGCCATCTCCTTCTTCGCGCTGGCCGCCTACGTGGGCTTCGACGCGGTCCGGGCGCTGCTCGGCGCCGGGGAGACCGCTCCCTCCACCCCCGGGCTGATCCTGGCCACGGCGTCGCTGCTGGTCATGCCGTTCCTGTCGGCCGCGCAGCGGCGCGCCGGCCGCGAACTCGGCTCCGCCAGCGCGGTTGCCGACTCCAAGCAGACCCTGCTGTGCACCTACCTGTCGGCGGTCCTGCTGGTGGGGCTGGCGCTCAACAGCGCCTTCGGCTGGTCCTGGGCCGGCCCGATCGCCGCACTGGTCATCGCCGCGGTGGCGGTCAAGGAAGGCCGCGAAGCCTGGCGCGGGGACGCCTGCTGCGCCGCCCCCGCCGCCGCGCCCACCCCGTCCGCCGGCGCCGCCGAGTCCGATGGTCGCGCCGACGGCTGCTGCCCAGCTGACAAGGGGACCTCTCGATGATCGGCCGCCCGATGCCCGACCGCGTACGGGCCGCCTACCGCGCCGAGATGCGCGCCGCCCGCACCGCCGCCGACGACCAGGCCCGGTGGCGGCACCTGGAACGGGCGCACATCATCTCCCAGCCCTGGCCGCACACGGCCAACCACATCGCCATGTTCGCCCTCGCCGTCCGCCGGCGCGACCGGCGCGAAGCACTCGGCCAGGTGGTGCGCATCATCGTCGCCGCGCCCGGCTCCGCGCTCGGCCGCTATCCCGAAGGCAACACCGGCCGCGCCCGCGCCGGCCTCACCCAGCCCATGCCGATACCCGCCGACCTGGCCGAACTCCGCAGCTCACCACACACCTCGACCACAGATCAAGGGCCCGGCGCCTCGTCCTCGGCGGCCGTGAGAACGCTCGCGCGCAAGCTTGGGGAAGAACGACGCGCTCGGCACCGTGAGGTTGACGATTCTCATACTGTCGGGTGCGATTCTCCTTCCGCGGTAGGGCCTTGGTCGGGTGGGCGGTCACGGTCGCCGGCGCGTCTGCTCCGGTGAAGCCGGGTCCTGCTCCGGCGTTTCCGGACGTTCGATACGGGTGGGGTTGCCGCGTACGAGCTCATCGTGGACGCGCCGGCGGGCGGTGGTGACGGCGCGCCCCGCCGTCTCGTCGCCGTCCTCGATGCGCTGTCGCAGCAGCCGCATGGCGATGCGGCGGTTGAGGCTGAAGTGCCGCTCGGTGTCGACCACGACGACGATCCCCGAGGGCCGGTGGGTCGCCCGTACCGCCGTGCTGGCCTTGTTCCGATGTTGACCGCCGGGGCCGCCGGTGCGGCAGGCGACGATGTCGACGTCCGCCTCCGCGAACGTCGTGCGCGGGGTGTCGACCTGGCACGGTTGGGCGATGACATACCAGTTCTTCCGGCCTGTGCCGGCCCGGTAGGGGCTGGGGGCCTGCCAGCACAGGGTTCCGGTCCACGAGGCGGCGAACGCCTCGGCGCCGGCTCCCGAGATCTGGATCAGGACCGATCGGTAGGTGCCGGGCCGGTCACCGGGAACGGTCTCGGCCCGACGGGTCTCCAGGCTCTGCCGGGTGGCGTCGACTTCCAGGCGGCGCAGCAGCCGGGCCAGCGCCCAGGCGCACTCCTGCGGGCCACGCCCGGCCGACAGGAGCAGGTGGACACTCACCGCCGGCCTCGCTTGCGGCGCTGGTCCCGCTGGGGTGCGGAGCCGAGGTCGGGCGTCTTGTAGGTGACCAGAGGGACCGTGGTGGCCACGGGCGTGGCCAGGTCATGGTCGACGAGGTCGGCGATCACCTGCTCGATGCGCTTGTAGGCCGTCGGCGCCTCCTCCAAGAGCAGTTGGCGGTCTCCGCACACCACCAGCGACCCCACCGGTGTGCGGCGCAGCTCCTCGACCGTGTGCTTGGCCCGGCCCCGGCGCAGGGCGTCCGCACGCGACATCTTGCGGCCCGCGCCGTGCGCGACGGAATGGTTGGCCTCCGGCCCGGCATGGGCGGCCACGAGGTAGGAGGGGGTGCCTCGGGTACCGGCGATGAGCACGTCGCGGCCGTCACCCGGCGCCGCCCCCTTGCGGTGCAGGTAGACCCCGTCGCGGATCTCGACCAGGTTGTGGCACTGGTCGACGAGCGGCTCGGTGGGCTCGGCCCCCAGGGCATGGGCGACCCGGGCGGCCATCAACCGCCGGTTGAGCGATCCCCAGCGTACGGCGTCGTCGTGCATCGCCAGGTAGGCGCCGGGATCAGGGGCGGGGCCCGCGCCGTGGAGCGCGGTGTGCGCCCGCAGGATCCGTTCGCCCAGCCCCCGGGAGCCGCTGTGGACGATGAGAACCAGGTCGCCGTCGGCGAGTCCGAGCCGGCTCGCGTGGCCCGGCTCGAAGACGGTCCCGATCCGCGCCAGCTCGACGAAGTGATTGCCCCGGCCGACCGTCCCGAGGCCCTCGACGTGACCGGCGGGGATATCGCCCTTCACAACGGCCCAGGCCGGGTCGTCGGCGTCCTGCTCGGGATCCAGCGCGCGATCGAGGTCGGGGAAACGGGCGGCGAGCTTCTCGGGTACGGCGCGCTTGAGCTTCATGGGGAACACGGCGATGCCGCAACCGATGTCGGAGCCCACCAGGAACGGGTACAGCACGGTCGATGCCATGGCGGCGCCGATGGGGGCGCCCTTGCCGGGGTGCAGGTCCGGCATGGCGGCGACGTGCGTCATGCCGTCGAGGGCGGCCACCTGGTGACACTGCGCGAGGGCGTCGGACTCGATCCAGCTCGCGGGGGAGGCGAACACGGTGACGGTGGCCGGGCCCATGGCCGTGGTGGACGGCAGCGGGGACTCCTGCCGGGAGTGTCGCTGAGACAAAAAGGCTCTCTTCCCTTAAAGGGGCATGGGTAAAGGGGTATGGGCTGACAGCGGGGCGGGGCGCGTCGGCGCCGTGGCCTCTCGGAGTGGCGGGGTGCTGTCCGTCAGAGCGTCATGGGCACCACGTTCCCGTGAGCCCACCACGCGAGGCAAGCGGTTTTCGGCCGTACGGCGCTGTATGCCTGCACGCACCGCCATCTCACGACGTGTGCATTGCCGCGGACGACACGCTGAAGACCACGGCGGACGCGCGCACCCTCCGCCTCCCTCGGCGACAAGCGCGCAGCCCTAGACAGGCTCGGGGACGCTCTCGGCTGATAGAGATCTTGATCAAAACGCCTCGGGCCTGATGCTCCGAGGCGCTCCGTTACCGGAGGCGGGACGCAATCCCCTGCAACGGCGGCGCTCCGCTTCGGCGCAGTCCTGGCCGCGTCATCGGCCTGCCGGTCGTTCTCGTCGCGTCGGCGGCGGCCGCGACAGCCACCGCTTCCACCCGATGGGGACGCTTCGTCGGCACCGCGGCCGCCGCGGCTCTTCTCCTCTCCCCGCTGCTCGACGTCGCGACGTACACCAGCCGGTACAGCGGCGACTTCCAAACACCTTTCGCCGATTCGGTGCGATGGCACCTGCTTCTCGCAGCCGTCCTCGTCGGATCAGCCACGTGGAGCCCCCGGGTGCGGATCTCCTGGGCCGGGCCCGTCCACCTAGCCCGAAGCCTGATCCGCGGACAGTCGAAGAACATGATCCCCGGACGGACGAAGAATCTCGCCGTCGCAGTCATGATCGCGGCCGCCACCGTCTGGCTGATCGTTCCGTCCTTCACGCCGACACGGTAGGAGCACAATGACACAGGAGCCCGGCCCGGAGCGGCGTCTACCCCCAGA
Organism: Streptosporangium sp. NPDC048886; assembly: GCF_055586905.1. Classification (NCBI taxonomy): domain Bacteria; kingdom Bacillati; phylum Actinomycetota; class Actinomycetes; order Streptosporangiales; family Streptosporangiaceae; genus Streptosporangium; species Streptosporangium sp. NPDC048886. Next base: position 67,370 of record NZ_JBVJHH010000028.1, on the reverse strand, counting down.
GCATTTCATTACGAGTGAACGGCGCGTCCCGGGTCGGCGGGCTCATGTCCTGGTCAAGCGGTAGGTGGGGTGCGGTCGTGTAAGGCGGTGTTGCTGTACAGGGCTGCTGTACAGCACTCCTCGTGGACTACGGCGCGGTCCCTCGGTCAGCGCTCGCCGTACAGGATCTCCATCGCCTGGAGCACGTCCGTGATGACGTGATCCGCCTCGTACTCGTGGCCGGGCCACGTCCCCCGGCCGATCCACGTCGTACGGAGACCGGCTGCCTCCACCAACGTCGGTGACGATACGGGCCCCGACCGTCCATCAACGGACCCGGCGCAGGTGGACACGGATGCCGCGCGGCCGTCACCACGATCACCCCGAACGGCATCGGCCGCCCCTCTCCACCGACCTCCTTCAGCGCCGGTCCCGCGTCAGCAGACCACCGGCTAACCGATGAAGACGTAGTCGGCCTGGTACGGCACCTCCGCTGTCGGGGTGGCCTGCGGGTCGCAGGTGCCCGCGGGTGCGGTGCCGCCGACGGTGTTGAGCCGCATTATCTCGACGACGTCCTCCAGCCGCCCCCGATCCGCCCCCGCCTGTGTTGCCCGCAGGTCAAGCTCGGGGATGTTGCCGGCCCCGTTGGGCGTCCTGAGCACGACGCTGCCGGTGACCGCGCTGCCGTCCGGCGCGACCCACTGCGGCGGCCCCACGACCGGCTGCACGAACGAGTGCCGGACATTGCCCCCGAGCAGCGCGGAGACATCGTGCTGTGTGAAGGCGAACGTGCCGTCGGCCTGCCCGGTGCAGGCGTAGATCTGCACGCCCTTGACAACGGGGGCGACATCGACGACCGGACGGTTTCCGCCGGTTGGCTGGCTTGTCTTGTGCAGTTGGCCTCGCACGGCGCCGCCGCGGAACTCATTGGTGTGGAGGTTGGTATAGAAGGAAGCCGGGTCGGAGACGAGCGCGGCCAGTAACGCGCGGTCCTTGACCTTCACCGAGCCCTTCGCCGTGTGGCCGTACCGCTTCGACGTGAACAGTGGAATCTTCACGTCTCCGTTGACTCCCGCTCCGCCCGCGTGGATGTGGGCCGCGGTCGGCGGGGAGATTCCCTCCCACCGCAGGGCGTACGTGACGGTCGAATCCTTAATCTTGAGCACCGCGACCGCCCGCCCGGCCGGGTCACCCACGGCACCGCCGGTACCGGGCACCTCGTTGCGCCCCAGCAGGCTCGACACCAGATACACCCTCTCACCACCGGGCGAGGTGCCGGCAGGGGACGCCTCGGAGGCGGACGCGCCCATGGCTGCGACCGAGGCGGCCGCCAGCATGGCACTGGCGAAGATCAGACTTTTGCTCGACATCGAACCACCTTTGAAATCTGGAGATCGACTTCCCATCATGACGGGCTCTTCGGTTGTTCGTAAGGCACCCCTCACCCTTCTTTTCTTTTCTTTCCTTTTCTCCAAGCGAAACGAGATATCCGCCTGGAAAGAAGAAGGCGCCTTATGTACCTATAAAAAGCAGATCCTTCGTCTTTAAGTCGTTCCATTGCGTTCCATTGCGTTCCGCCCGGGTGGTCACCTTCCGGCTGGACCGAACAACGGGGCAATCCCAGCAGGCAGAGGGGTGATGCCGGTGCCGGCCGACCCGGACCACGAAGGCACAGGTCACGCCACCCATTCGCTGGGATCACCCCGGCAGGAACCCGTTGCCGCGTTTCACTGTGATACGAATACGGCAGAGGCCCTCCCGATGATCCGGGAAGGCCTCTGACCCACGGAGCCGCCTTGGGGAATCGAACCCCAGACAGCTTCATTACGAGTTAGATCACGGCCGTCCAGGGCCGTTCAGGGCCGTCTTCCGGGCCTTTGAGACTGAAAGGCTGAAGTTACGGTGGCTGGAGGATCATGCGGGTCTGAGCGATGAAGCCGTCCGTCGCCGGGCCCCGCTCCAGTTCGGCCCGTAGCCAGGCCAGACGCCGCTCGTCCAGGCGGCACCTCTCCCCGCCCGGCCCTTGAACGCCGGATCCTCAACCCCATTGGCCTGCCAGGGGCGATACCAACGGTTGGCCGACATCCGCGTCACCCGAAACCGGCGCGCCACCTCCGGCGCCGACATTCCATGGGCGAACAGCTCCGCAGCCGCAAAGCGCAGCCGCTCCCGTTTGGCACGTTCCTCAGCAGTCAGACCGCCACCCTCGGGATACCTCATTGGAAGTGGCTCAAGGGGAGAACCCGGAGCTGCGCCGCCGCCTTGGGCGATACGAGCCGGCCTGATCCCGCCCTGTCGGCGTACAGGTGAGTGCGCGGAGACACGTACGCGCGGATACAGAGGGTGGCGCAGCGACCGGACAGAGCGTCTCCGCACCCTGGGGGGCTTGAGCCGGGCGACGGTCAGGGTTGGCCCGCGCCCAGATGAACTGCACCGGCTTGACCGGCAGGGACAGGAGCCGCTCGCCTTCGGCGCCGGCGTAGTGCAGCAGGTTGTTCATGAAGAACACCGGCCGCAGGATGGTGGCCGGTACGCCCAGCGCCAGAATGTGCCGCTCGATCTCGGCCTTGCTTTCGAAGTGGTCGATGCCGGTGCGGCGTTCGGCGCCGCCGACGGAGCTGTAGACCAGGTGGCCGACGAACTCATCGCCCGTGCCCACCGCGCAGGAGTGCTTCGCACGGACGTGTCCACCATGGACATCTCCCTGCTCATCGGCCAGTTCAGCCGCACAGCCCCACCCCCGCCCGGGCACGGTGAGAAAGAGATCCGCTCCCGGCTGCTGGCCATCGCCCTGGACGGCTTGAAAGCCCACGACACCGGCCCGCTGCCCGGCGAACCACCCAGCGCTCAGCGCTACCAGGCCCTGTGGGAGAGCTGATGAGCACAGCACCTGACGACGGTAGGAGCCCCTTGATGTCTGCCCTTGCCGCGACATGTCGCTCACGCCTCGGCCAGGAGCTTCCGATCACATCTGCGTGGCGGGCAGATACAAGGTGGTCGACGTCGGGGCCGGACCGGCCAAGCTCGACACCGCTGACGGGTCTGCGTTCCGGCGTTCGGAGGTGGGCGACGCTCAGGGCGCGACGGGCTTGCCTGCCCGCTGTTCTGCCTCGGCGCCGGTTGTGAGCTGGTCCTGCGGTTGTGTCTTGAGGTGGGCGCCGCGGAGTCCGATCAGGGTCATCAGTGCCAGGCAGAGCGCGATCGCGCAGCTGACCATCGAGGTGATCTGCAGTCCGTCGACGAATGCGTCGCGCGCCGCGGCGAGCAGTGCGGTGCCGATCTGGCCGGAGAGGTCCTCGGCCACTCCTACGGCGCCGCCGAGGGTCTCCTGCGCGGCCGGCGACTGCCCGCTCGTCAGTCCGGCTGGGAGTGTGTCGGTGAGCGAGGCGCGGTAGATGACGGAGCCGAGGCTGCCGAGGAGCGCGATGCCGAGGGCTGCGCCGAGTTCGGTGCAGGTCGTGCGTGCCGTCAACCATGGCGAGCAGCAGGAACCCCACGGCCAGCACCAGCATGCCGGCGGTCAGCAGCCTGTTAGCCCGGATGCGGCCGAGCAGGGCCGCGACGGCCAGGTCTGCGCAGGTCCATGAGCTCATCGCGGCCCATGAGGTCCTGTGTGCGACGCCGCGTCAGGGCGTCGGCTTCCTGTCAGGCGGACGAGGTCACGATTTCTCCGATCAACGATGGTTTCTGCGACCGAGAACATAATGGAACCAAGTGTTATTTAGTAACAAGGCCCAAAAGCGGCTTCGGATCTATCGCGACCGAGGCTCTGTCCGGGTAGGGTGTCGATCATGGCACTTCTCACCTCGGGCGACGACCATGCACTGCCGCTCCGTGAGCGCAAGAAGCTGCGCACTCGCCGAGCCTTGGCCGAGGCCGCGCTACGGATGTTCACCGACAAGGGCTTCGAGGCGACCACGCTGGAGGAGCTGGTCGACGCGGTGGAGGTGTCCAAGAGCACTTTCTTCCGCACCTTCCCCGCCAAGGAGGCCGCGGCGATCGAGGCCGAGGTCGAGCTGTGGGCGGCCTGCGTGAGCGCGCTGGAGGAACACACGATGTCCGGCCTCGTCCTCACCGAACTGCGAGACATCCTGTGCCGTGTCGTCGCCGGGCTCGGGGCGGACTGGGCAGAGCGCTATGTCGTCACCCGCCGCCTGGTGCTGACCGCGCCGTCCCTGCTGGCCTACACAGCACACCACCGCATCGAGGTCGAGCAGCAGATCAGCGACGTGCTCGCCGACAAGCTCGGCGCCTCGGCCGACGACCTCCGACCCCACGTGCTGGCCGAACTCACGACCACAGGGTGGACCATCGCCGCCCGCGCCTGGGTTTACGCCGGCGGCGGCAGCCTCCACGCCCTGATCGAACGCGTCAACCGCGCCTTCGAGGCCATCTCCGCCAGCCTGGAACTGTCCGCTCATGGATGACAGCACCAACGGCACTCGGCGAGACAGCAGCGACATCCATGTACGCGACGAGTTCCCTTACCGTGCGTGACGCCTGACCTGCGGAATGCGGCGCCACGCCTTCTGCCTCCGTACGCCCGAAGCACGGACGGCCTCGCGTCCGCGCGCGTAAAACCCCTGACAAAAGTCGAGGACTCTACCTCCGGCGGGCTTCGAGCGCGTCCAGAATCAGGTCCAGGCCATAGCCGAACTCGCTCGTATGGTCGTAGCCCGGCCGCAGAGCGTGGTCGACGATCATCTCCGTAAGGTACGGCAACTCGTCCGCCGGCAGGTGTTGGAGGATGCCGCCGGCCACTTCCTCGACATCGTCCGGCGTCGTCACCGGCAGGTTCGCCTCCTGGAGGACGAACCCGCCGATGTAGCTGTCGATGAGCGAGACAGCGTGCGCGGCCATCGGCAGCGTGAACCCCGCCTCCCGGAGAACGCCGAGGACGGCGTCGTGGTGGCGCAGCGTCGCCGGCCCCGGGTTGCGGCGGGAGTCCATGAGGCCGAGAGCCCAGCTGTGCTGCGACAGGACCGCGCGTGCGGAGGAAGCGCGCACACGGATCGCGTCGCGCCAATCGTCGCACTCAAGACCGGGTAGCTCGATCGCCGCGAACACCATGTCGACCACGCCGTCGAGGATCGCGTCCTTGTTCGGTACGTGGTGGTAGAGCGACATCGCCTCCACGCCCAGTTCCTGCGCCACCCGTCGCATCGTGATCGCCTGCACGCCGCCGCGATCGGCGACCCGGATCGCGGCTTCCAGCACGAGGCCCCTGCTGAGCGGTTGCGGTGGTGGTGACACGACGGCTCCGAAGTATGGGCGGATTGACAACCTTACAAGCGTAAGACAGCCTTACATACGTAAGCCGCCTTACTAGTGTAAGTCCTACCGGGTTGGCATCAGCCGGGGCTCGGCGGACGTCTGACCTACGACACGCCCCGCCGGGGCGAGAGGAGATCCCGATGCCGATGCCGAGGTGGTGGGGGCACGTGAACAAGAGGGTGTTCAACCCTCGCGCGATCGCGGGCGGGACGTGGCCGGTGCTGACACACATCGGTCGCGTTTCTGGCGCGACGTACCGCACGCCGCTCGATGCGTATCCCGTCGACGACGGCTACCTGTTCGTTCTGGTGTATGGATCACGCTCGGACTGGGTGCAGAACGTCCTGGCAGCCGGCGGCGCGCGGCTCCGGGTCGACGGGAGGGAGGTGGAACTCGCCGCCCCACGCCTCGTCGGGAAAGACGAGGCGTTCCAGGCCCTCCCCGAGGAGGCGGCACGCCCACCGAGGCTGCTCCGCATCACCGAATTCCTCCGTATGGACCTGGTCGCAGGCTGACGATCGACGTCCAGCGCGGAGCCTCGGCCACCGTTGCGGACAACTCGCCGAGGACGGCGTCGCCCCCGGCGGCATGTCGCTGCCGACACCTCCAGGATGCGAGCGCCCGTGCCGTCCCAGGGTCCGCCCGCCGGATCATGTGTTGATCCATAACAGGGCGGTGCCCAGGGTGATCGCTGCCTGGTGGTGGCCGGCCGGCTTGTCATAGCCGGTAGCGATGCCGCGACGGCGCAGCGGGGCGCGGATGACGGCCGAGTTGCCGGCCTTGTCGGCGATGACGTGGGCCGGGGCGCGGCGGGGACGGGGACCGGGGCGCGGCGGGGACGGGGACCGCGCGATGATCCGGCCACCGTCCACCTCGGCCCGGCCCCGCCGTGCGCCGGCCCGGAAAACTCACCGACGACTCAGCAACTCGCCGATGGAGTGCTCATACGATCCTCCGACACTGCGTGTTGATCAGTAAAGTGGGCTGTAAGGGTCATACCATTTCCTACAGTGGCGAATGATGCCGTAGTGGGATGCGAGGAGCACCTGAGGGCTCGTTGAGCACGCGGGAGTCCGGTCGCAAGCTCCGCTGCCCATCGAATTGTTTGTGTGCGAGGGATAAACGTGTCTACTGCTACAGCCTCAGTTGGACAGCGCATCAAGACCGCCCGCCGCCAGCGCGGCATCTCCCAGGCGGAACTTGCCCACCCCGAACTGTCGGACAGCTACGTCTCGCTCATCGAGAGCGGCAAGCGGACCGCGACGCCCGCCGTCCTGGAACTGCTGGCCGAGAAACTCGACTGCTCCCTGTCGTACCTGCTCAGCGGCGTGACAGCCGAACAGCAGGAAGAGCTCGAACACAACCTGAGGCACGCCCGGCAGGCGCTGGACAGCGGCAGCGCGGCCGAGGCGCGCACCCGCTACGCCGCGCTGCTGGCCGACGACGCCCTGGCGAGCTTCCCCCACATGCGCCAGGCCGCCGAGCTCGGCCTGGCCGACGCGCTGCAGAACTGCGGCGACCTCGACGACGCCGTCGTGCTGCTGACCCGGGTACGGCAGCGCGACGCGGCGCAGATGCCCGCCGAGCTGTATGCGAGCATCACCTGCGCGCTGGCCGGCTGCCAGCGCCGGCGGGGCGACCTGACGGCGGCCGTGCAGGTGGCCGAGCCGCTCCTGGCCGGCGTGCGGCGGCCGGTCTGGAGTGAGGAGCTCATCCGGCTGGGCGCCGAGCTGCTCATCGCCTACGCCGAACGCGGCGACCTGCTGCGGGGCCGCCAGTTCCGTGGCGAGCTGCTGGCGGCCGCCGACCGCCTCGGCACCGCCGCGGCGCTCACCGCGGCGCACCAGGCGGCCGCGGTCCTGGCGGTGGAGACCGGACGCGGCGACGAGGCGCTGGCCCATGTCGAGCGGGCCATCGCCGCCCAGGCCGAGCTCGGCGACGCCGACCGGCTGGAGCGGCTGCACGGCGCCTACGCCCGGATCGCGCTCGGCGTGCAGCCCGCGGAGGCGGAGAAGTGGTACCGGCGGCTGGCCGGAGCGCACGCCGAGCTGACCGCCAGATCCGCCACCGCGGCGGAGGCGGCCGACTGCACGGCGAACCTGGTCCGCGCCGAGCTGCTGCTGGGCTCCGCCGAAGGGGCCAAGGAGCACCTGACGGCACTGCTGGAGCAGATCGAGGGCCTGCCGCGCAATCTCCAGGCCGACGTCCACCTGCTGGCCGGGCAGGCGATGGCCGACCTGGGACGGCGGCGCGAGGCGGTGCACGAGCTGGCCGCGGTGGCCGCCTGGCTGGAGGAGGCGCCGGCCACCCGGCGGACCGCGCGGGCCTGGCTCACCGTCGCCCAGACGCTGCAGGCGCTCGGCGAGCCCGCCCACAGCGTCGCGGCCTACCAGCGGGCACTGGCCTGCATCGGGCTGTGACCACGACCGGCTGACCGCGGCCGGGACCGAGCGTGCCGCCGGCGTCGCCGCTGGGGGCATGGCGCGGCCGCGGGCTCGCGCCGGACGGAGCGCCCGGGTACCCGGATGCGGCGGTGGATCAGCGTGGTCCGCCGCCGCATCCGGCGGAGGGTGTCAGGCGTCGAGAACCGCGAGGTCGAGCCGGCTGAGGCGATCCGGCTCCGCGATCACGTCGATCTCGGTGACCGCGCCCTCGACGATCGTGAAGCTGAGCACCACGCGCAGTCGGCCGCGGGGGGCCATCGCGAGTCCGACCGCCCCGTCGATCGCCACCGGCCCGGTGAACCAGGCCCGTTCCATGGCGGCCATCGCGCCCTTGGCCACGGGGTGGGCGCCGCGGACCACGACGGGTTCGAGCGTGGGGATGACCATCTTGTCGGCCCGGAGCACCACGTCGGGGTGGAGCAGGGCGACCAGCGCCTCGAAGTCCCCGCCGCGGGTGGCGGTCAGGAAGGCGTCGACGACCCGACGACGGCGGGTCAGATCGGCGCCGGGCGCCGGGGCGGCCCCCTTGACCCGGCGGCGGGCGCGGCTCGCGAGCTGCCTGGTCGCCTCCGGCGACCGCTCGAGCATCGGGGCGATCTCGTCGAAGGGCACGGCGAACATGTCGTGCAGCACGAAGGCGAGCCGCTCGGCCGGCGTCAGCGTGTCGAGCACCACCAGCAGCGCCACCCCGACCGAGTCGGCCATCAACGCCTCCCGCTCGGGATCGTCCCCGGACTCGGGGCTGACGGCCGGGTCGGACACCTGCGCGTCGATAGGCTCCTCACGCCGATGCTCGCGCGAGCGCAGCATGTTCAGGCAGACGCGCGCCACCACCGTGGTCAGCCACGCGCCGAGGTTCTCCACGCCGCCGGTGTCGGCGCGGCTGAGTCTCAACCAGGCTTCCTGCACGGCGTCATCGGCCTCGCTGAGCGAGCCGAGCATCCGGTAGGACACCGCCCGCAGCTGGGGCCGGTGCTCCTCGAAACGCTCTGTCAGCCATTCGCTTCCGTCCACCGTGTCACATTCCTTCGTCGCCGGGGTTCATCGCAGTAGATGTGCGCAACACCAGCCGAAGGTATCGGGAGCCCGGCTCCCGGACCGGACAGGGTATCGGAGAGGCCACGGGCGGCACTGGTCGCCGGCGGTCCTAGCCCGAACAGAGCTGGGTGCGCAGGGTCTCGCCCGCCCAGCGCTCCCAGCGCTCGCGCGGCCAGCCGCGCTCCCGCACCAACAGCAGGTACAGCTCGGGGCTGAGCAGGCCGTACAGCAGATCGGCGGCCTCCTCCACCGACATCTCCGCCCGCGCGCCCGGCTTGCCGACCAGCGCCTCGGCCGCCCCCCGCTGGACGACGTAACGTGGATCGACGTCGTGCGGCCACAGGGCGGCGACCTCGGGGTCGCTCGCGGAGGCGCCCTCCAGCACCCTGCCGATCGGCGCGACCCGCTCCAGGACCGATGTCGTGCCGGCGACGTAGGCGCGCAGCATGTCCTGTGCGGTGTCGGCGGCCAGCGCCGCGGCGTACCACGGCCGGTCCATCGTGGCCACCGGCTCGTCATCACCCGCGATCGTGACATCGACCAGCTCCTTCAGCAGGGCGCGCTTGTTGCCGAAGACGAAGTAGATCGTCTGCACCGCGACTCCGGCCTTGTCGGCGACCTCCTGGAGATTCGTCGCGCCGTATCCGTCCCGCACGAACAGCTCCAGTGCCGCCGCGAGGATGCGCCGTCGCGTCTCCTTCGCCTTCTCCGCCCGCTTGTTCGTCCGCTTGACATCGCTCATGGCTAGAGTCTATCTCTAGATTCAATTGCTAGAAGTCAACTCTAGAGAGAAGGTCCAATCATGTCGGTCATCAGCGTCACCCGTTTCCAGGCCGATCCCGCCGACGCCGAGCAGGTCCGGGCCCGGCACGCCGCCCTGGTCTCCGCGACCAGGGCCACGCTGTCCGGCCTCACCGAGGCGCGTCTCGGCCGGCTCGGCGACGAGACGTGGGTCGGCGTCTGGCGTTGGGATTCGGCCGCCAGCCTGCGGGCGGCCCGCCAGGCGCTGCCCGGCACCGCCGCGGCCGTCGCGGCGTTCGCGGTGGCCCGCGAGGTCACCGCGGAGGACATCGAGGTTCTCGACGAGCTCTGACCGCCCGTCCCGGCCCCGGAACCCGGGGCCGGGTTCCCCGAATCGAGGTGATGACATGATCGAGATCGACGCGTTGACGAAGGTGTACGGCTCGGCGCAGGTCCGGGCGGTCGACGAGGTGTCCCTGCGCATCGGCGCCGGATCGGTGTTCGGCTTCCTGGGGCCCAACGGCGCGGGCAAGACCACCACCATCAAGATGCTGGCCGGCCTGCTGACCCCCACCTCGGGCCGGGTCCGGCTGGGCGGCTTCGACGTGGCCCGGCAGCGCTCGGCCGCGATGGCGCAGTTCGGCGCCGTGCTGGAAGGCTCGCGCAACGTCTACTGGAGCCTGTCGGCCTGGCAGAACCTGATGTATTTCGGCAGGCTCAAGGGGCTGCGCAAGCACCGGGTCGCCGAGCGCGCCCAGGGCCTGCTGACCGACCTCGGCCTGTGGGAACGGCGCCACGACAAGGTCGGCGGCTTCTCGCGCGGCATGCAGCAGAAGGTCGCCATCGCCGCCGCCCTGATCGCCGACCCGCCGATCGTGCTGCTGGACGAGCCGACGCTCGGCCTCGACGTCGAGGCCACCCGCACCGTCAAGAACTGGGTCGCCGAGCAGGCCCGCGAGCTCGGCACCACCGTCCTGCTCACCACGCACCAGCTCGACGTGGCCCAGGAGCTGTGCGACCGGGTGGCCGTCATGCGCCGGGGACGGCTGGTGGCCGACCTGCCCACCCGTGACCTGCTGGACGGCTTCCGCGAACGGGATCGGTACGAGATCCGCGTCGAGGGCGAGGCGCCGCCGGGGTTCGACGGCGTCACGCGCGAGGGCGTCACCACGATCGGCGTGCGGGTGAGCGACCCGCGCGAGGTGTACGACGTGGTCGAACGGCTGCGCGCCCACGGGGCCGTCCTGGAGTCGCTGACCCAGGTGCGGCCTGACCTGGAGGATGTGTTCCTCGCGCTGGTGAGCGAGCCGTCCCATGCTTGACGTCCTGCGCGCCGAGATCGGCAAGGGCCTGCGGGTGCAGCTCGCCCACCCCGCAGGTCATGTGATCACGCTGCTGATCAGCACCATGATGTACCTCGGCCTGCAGTTCGTCCTGGGCCAGGGCGAGCTGCGCCAGGACCTGCTGCCGCAGACCCTGGTCGCGATCGGCGGCTACTGGTTCCTGCAGTACGCCGCCCTGGTGATGGTGGCCGACCTCATCGAGGAGAAACGCGCCGGCACCTTCGCCCAGGCCCAGATGACCACGGCGCCGCCGTGGCTGCCGATGCTCGGGCGGCTGATCACCGCCTCGGTGTTCGGGCTGGCGGTGGCCGCCGTCGCCTCCCTCGTTCCGATGCTGGTGGCCGGGATCGCGATCCCGCTGCGCTGGACGGCGCTGGTGCCTGCCCTGCTCCTGGGGGTCGATGTGCTGGCCTTCACCTTCCTGCTGGCCGCCCTCGCCCTGGTCTCCCCGATGATCGGCGCCCTGCAGTCGCTGTTCGCCTCGCTGGTGCTGCTGCTCAACGGCTCGTTCCTGCCGCTGGCCCTCTATCCCGACTGGCTGGCCGCGGTGGCCAGAGTCCTGCCCACCACGCTGGGCATCGAGGCGACCACCCAGACGCTGTTCGAGGGCCGGACCCTGGCCGAGGTCTGGAGCGGCGGCACCCTGCCCTGGCTGATCGCCCACACCCTCGTGCTCACCGCCGTCAGCGGCCTGCTGTTCGTCCGCAACCACCGCCGAGCCCTGCAGGAGTCCTCGTGACCTTCGCCCGCGGATTCGCCGCAGAGGTCCGCAAGGGCCTGCTCAACCTCGCCGCCGGATGGCGCGAAACCCTGATCCAGATGATCACGTTTCCGCTGTTCTACCTGCTCATCGTGCTGTTCATGGGACGCGGGCAGCTCCGTGCCGAGCTGCTGCTGCCGGTGCTGCTCGGCATGATGGCGCTGACCTTCATCCACGAGCAGGTCAACCGGGTGTTCTGGAGCTATCTGGGCGACATCCAGTCCGGCGTGCTGGAACAGACCTACCTGACCCCGCTGCCCTCGGCCGCGAGCATCCTCGGCCGCCAGGTCGCCGCCGTGATCTCGGCCCTGCCCACCGCGCTGGCCGTCCTGGCCACCGGCGCCACCGCCATCACCCTCCAGGGCGGGCGGGTGCCCTTCGACGCGCAGGTGATCGTGCCGCTGGCCGCCATCGCGGTGGGCACCTGCGGGCTGGCTCTCATCCTGTGCGGACTGACTCTGGTGTTCAAGCGCATCGAGATCGTCACGCAACTGTCCGTGGCCGTCTACGCCATCGCCGGCGGCACCCTGGTCCCCCTGGCCGCCATGCCCGACCCCATCGCCCTCCTCAGCCGGCTGGTGGTCCCCATCGCGCCCGGCATCGAGGCCATGCGCGACATCCTGCTCGGCGGGCATTCCCTCGCCGCGCTCCCGACCGGCTGGGGCCTCGGCTGGCTGCTGGTCCAGCCGCTGCTCATCACGGCCGCCGGGGTGGTCCTGTTCAACCGGCTCGAAAACCTCGCCCGACACCGCGGCACCCTCGGCCGCTACTAGGCCAGGGGCCCGAACGAAGGAGAACAACCGACGTGAACGCGTTCCTGTGGGTACTGCAGGCCGTCCTGGCCGCGGTCTTCAGCCTGACCGGGATCATGCACGCCACCCAGCCCAAGGAGAGATTGCGCCCCATGGCACCCTGGGTGGATGACTTCACCCTTACCTGGATCCGTCTGATCGGCGCGGCAGAACTTCTCGGCGCCCTCGGTCTGGTTTTGCCCGCCCTCGCCGGCATCGCCTCGATCCTCACTCCGGTGGCCGCCACCGGCCTGGCCATCACCATGCTCGGCGCCGCCGCCACCCACGCCCGCCGCAAGGAGCCGGCGGCCATCGCCGTCAACGTGGTGCTGCTCGTGCCGGCCGCGGTCATCGCCTGGGGACGCTTCGGCCCCTACGCCTTCTGACCACCTGAACAGTCCGAGGGCCGTCCCCGCGGGCGGGAGACGTGTCGGCGCCGGCCGGCCCGCCGGAGAGAGCCCAGAACCGGGAGATCACCAATGACAACGGAGAGCGTGACCCTGCGCCCCATCGGCCACCTCGTGGGCGGTCGCGGCGAGATGTACGAAGACGACTGGCACGACGTGCGAGCGGTGATCCGGCTGGACGGCGAGTCCTTCACCGACTCGGCGGTGCTCGGCCTGGAGCACTTCTCCCATCTGGAGGTCGTGTTCCTCTTCGACCGGATCGACCCGGCCACGGTGCACAGCGAGCCCCGTCCCCCAAGGGGGAATCCGGATGCGGCGCCCGTGGGGATCTTCGCCCACCGCGGGCCGTACCGCCCCAACCGCCTTGGCGTCTCCCGGTGCCGGCTGCTCGCCGTGGATGGCCTGGACCTGCACGTCGCCGACCTGGACGCGCTGTCGGGCTCACCGATCCTGGATGTGAAGCCCTACCTGGTCGAGTTCACCCCCCGGGCGCCGGTCACCCAGCCGGCCTGGGCCACCGAGCTCATGAGCCGCTATTACTGAGGCTCCCCCAGATCGCTTGCCGTAGAACTCCTCGCCGGACACGGGGCCTTTGCGGGACGTCCCCGGGGGCCGCCGGGACGGAGCCGGCCCCCGAGCCGGCCGCCGGCGGCCCCCGGGACTACGGGGACGCGGCGGCGAGGATGGATTCGGCGGCCGAGGTGCGGGCGTACAGGACCGATCGTCCGGCCCGGTGGGCGCTGACCAGGCCCGCGTCGCGCAGCGCGGTGAGGTACTGGGACACCCCGGCCGGGGAGAGACCGGTGCGCCGGGCCAGCTCGGTGGTGGAGGCCGGGGCGTCCAGTTCGGCCAGCAGCAGGGTGCGTGAGCGGCCGAGTACGGCGGCGAGGGCGCCGGTGCCGGTGGCGGGCCGGGGTTCCCACAACGAGCCGATGCCGCGCGCCGGGTAGGCGAGTTGCGGCGGGTCCGGCAGGGTCACCCGGGTGAGCGGACCCGGTCCGGTGAAGGCCGAGGGGATCAGCAGCAGCCCTGCGCCCGCCGTCTTCCGGGACAGGGTCCGCTGTCGGCGGAGGAGCCGTAGCGTGTCGTCGTCCCAGCTCACCGAGGCGTGCAGATCGTTGAAGAGGTGGCCCGCGCCGTGCTCGGCGACCTGCCGGGCCCGGTGGAAGAGGTCGGCGTCGAGCACGGCCCGGATCCGCGCCCAGTAGGGGGCGAGCGCCAGCTCCCAATAGGTCTCGATCTCTTCCGTGATCCGGGACAGGTGGGCCTGCGGCTCGGCGTACAGGGTCCGCGAGCGGGGAACGAGCCGCCCCTGTTCGCGCCTCAGGCGGTCAAGGTCCTGGCGTACTTGGTCGACGGGAGCGGCCTGGATCCCGGCCAGTTCCTCGGCCAGCGTGGGGGCCGGCCCGGCCGGGGCCGGGTTGAGGAAGTCGGGGACGTAGCCCGAGGGCAGGATCAGCCCCGCGAGCCAGCCCCGGTCCAGTCCGGCGGCCGTCACCCGTGGCCGTACCTGTTCGAGCCAGAGCCCGTGCACGGGATGCGCGGAGCCGGAGCTCAGCAGCCGGAAGCTGGTCCCGACCTCCCACATCGGTGAGACGGCGAACCGCATCTGCGCCAGATCGCTCGCCGAGAAGGCCAGCTCCGCCAGGAGGACCACTCCCCAGAATTCAGACATGTGTTAATCAATGGCGGCCACCCTACAGTGCGGAGACCATTCGGGCATGACTTCAGAGACGATCACCGCGGCGGCATCAGGCACCTGGAAGCTCGGCGACCTGGCGGTCAACCGGCTCGGTTTCGGCGCGATGCGCCTGACGCAGCTCGGCGGGGCGTTCGCGGCCGACGCGGTCGCGAGCGACCGCGGCCGGGCGATCAGCGTGCTGCGCCGCGCGGTCGAGCTCGGCGTGAACCACATCGACACCGCCGCGTTCTACTTCTCGCCGCTGCGCTCCGCCAACGAGCTGATCAATCAGGCGCTGGCCCCCTATCCGGATGATCTCGTCATCACCACCAAGGTCGGGCCGGGCCGGGGCCCGTCGGGTGAGTGGCTGCCCCATGCCACCCCCGAGCAGTTGCGCGGCCAGGTCGAGGAGAACCTGCGCCAGCTCGGCCGTGACCACCTCGACGTGGTGAACCTGCGCATCCTCGGAAGCGACTCGATCGCCGAGCGTTTCGGCGCGCTGGCCCAGCTCCGCGACGCCGGACTCATCCGCCACCTGGGCATCTCCAACGTCCGCCCCGAACACCTCGCCGAGGCCCAGGCCATCGCGCCGGTGGTCTGCGTGCAGAACCGGTACGGCATCGGCGTAGCGCCCGAGCAGGACGAGTTCCTGCGCACCTGCGGTGAGCAGGGTGTCGCGTTCGTACCGTTCTACTCGATCGCCGGCACCGGGGGCGAGACGGGCGCGAACGGCGCCGACAGCGACGAGGTGCTCGCCGTCGCGCGCGCGCACGGCGCGAGCCCGGCGCAGGTCCGGCTGGCGTGGACGCTGCACCGCGGACCCCATGTGCTGGCCATCCCCGGTACCGGCAACCCGGATCACCTGGTCGCGAACGTGGCCGCCGGCGCACTGCGCCTCTCCGAGGACGCACTGGCCACCCTGGACTCCCTCCACCGGAGCGGAGCGTGAGGATCGGGCCACCGCTGCCCACCCGGATCTCGTCCGCGGGGAGCGCCGGCCGGGCGTAGGCGACGAGGCGCGGAGCAACCTCCTGTGTTGGTCAACATAGAATAAGATTGCCGACACAGAGGGGGGTGGCGTGACAACACGACGAGAACAGACCAGTCACGAGAGCCGCGAACTGATCCTCGCGGCGGCGGCGGAGCTGTTCGCGGAGAAGGGCTACCGGCAGACCACGTTCGCCGACGTGGCCGAGCGGTCACAGATCAGCAGGGGCTCGATCCCGTGGCACTTCGGCAGCAAGGAGGGCCTGCTGCTGGCCGTGCTCGAACGCTCGGTGGACCTGATCCGCAGCGGGTTCCCCGAGGACCCCGGGGCGGGGGCGGCGAGCTTCGACCACCTGCGGCAGGGCGCCGACGCGCTCATGCGACTGCCCACCTCGAAGCTCTTCGTCACACTCCTGGTGGAGGCGCTGGAGCCCGGCTCGCCGATCCACGGCCGCTACGTCGAGATCCACAACACGTTGCGCGAGCACTGCAGGAGGTGGCTGGAGCGCCTCCCGCTGCCCCCGGGCACCTCCGCCGAGACGCTGGCCGTCACCATGGTGGGCGCGGTGATAGGCATCCACCAGCAGTGGCTCCTCGCGCCCGACCGCATCGACCTGATGGAGGCGGTCGCTCCCCTGTGGCTGCTGGTGACCGGCACGCCGCCGCGGCCGGCCCCGTAGCCGGCCGGGCGCCCGTTCGAGTGCCGCCACCTCCGCACCGCCTCGGCCACGCCGGGGCCGGGTCCGTCCCACCGGAACGGCGTCGCCGGGGATCGGCGCGGCCGGTGCCGTCAGTATCCGATGATCGTGGATCGCCGTGCGGGGGTGGCGCTCATCCGTACCAGCCCTGCGGCGAGAGCTTTCTGACACAGCGCGCCCAGCTGGACGACCGTGGAGGGATAGCCGGTGTGATGCATGCGCGCCGCGACCAGATCGGGTCGGATCACGGCCGAGTCCACCACGCCCTGCCCATATCCCAGGAGGAAGGCGCGCAGGTGACCAGGCGTCCCGGGTAGCCCGTCGCGCCGCAACGTCGCCTCGATGTCGTCCATCTCCCGGGCGATGGCCTGCGACAGCGCGGGCTCGGCTGCGGCCTTGGCGAGAATCTCCCGCCCGTAGTGATGGTAGAGATGCTCGAGCGACGGGCCGGTCAGACTCCGGGTCATCCAGCGTGCTTTATGCCGTCGCATCGCCTGCGCCAGACGCAGTATCGCAACTGTCATGTCTACGTAGACGCCCGCCGCGGCGCCGATGACGGCCGGACACCTCAATCGTTATCTCACAGCGTTGGTCACCTTCGATGCGGAGACCGACGGGACGGCTGCGGTCCGTCCGGCCCAGCGGTCGCCGACCCGGCGGATCCTGTCGGCAGGGGCGCCCAAGCTTCCCGATCACGGGGGCGGACGGGGCGCCTTCCGCGTGGACGGCTCGGCCCGGTCCGCCGGCCGCCTGGCCGTCATCCCCGGCGCCACGCACCACGCCGTGGCCCTCTCTCCCGTCCTCCCCGCGGTGATCACCCCCTTCCTCGACGCCCCGGCCCTGTCGTAACCCCGCCCTTCAGGCTCGGTCGCCGCCGCTGACCGGGTGTTTCGTCTTGGGGTGGGCGCGCAGGTGTGCGCGTTCGCCCTGCTTGCCGAACAGGCTGAGGAACTCGACTGGTTCGGCACCGGTGGTGCCGAACCAGTGCGGTACGCGGGTGTCGAACTCGGCCGCTTCGCCGGGCGAGAGCACCAGATCGTGTTCACCGAGGACGAGCCGTAGCCGTCCGTTGAGGACATAGAGCCATTCGTAGCCCTCGTGGGTCTGCAGCTCGGGTTCCCTCCGGCGGCTGTCGGCCGAGATCACGAGCTTGTACGCCTGGATGCCGCCGGCTCGGCGGGTCAGGGGCAGCATGGTCATGCCGCGCTGGACGATCGGGCGCAGGTGGATGCGCGGATCTCCGGTGGGTGGGGCGTCGACGAGTTCGTCGAGCGTGACGCCGTGGGCTCTGGCCAGGGGGAGCAGTAGTTCGAGGGTCGGCCGGCGGGCACCGGACTCCAGCCGGGACAGGGTGCTCACCGAGATGCCGGTCGCCGCCGAAAGGTCCGCCAGCGTGGTTTCGCGCTGCCGGCGCAGCGCACGCAGCCGGGGTCCGACTGCGGTGAGCGCCTGGTCGAGGTCGTGGTCCATGCTGCCAGTTTGCCAGATCGGCAACAGAGTTTGCGGCAACGGCCGATGGGTCCGCATCCTCGTCGTGGAGGTGGTCACGGTGACCGATCAGCTGAGGAACGGCTATGACGTGGTGGTGTTCGGCGGTGGCGCTGCGGGGTTGAGCGGGGCGCTGACGCTGGCTCGGGCACGGCGGTCGGTGGTGGTGATCGACGCGGGCGCCCCGCGCAACGCCCCGGCTGCGGGTGTGCACGGGCTGCTGGCCCGGGAGGGGATCCGACCGGCCGAGTTGCTGGAGCGCGGCCGGGCCGAGGTCCGCCACTACGGCGGTCACGTGGTGGCCGGAGAGGTCGCCACGGCAGGCCGGGAGGCCGAGGGGTTCACCGCGGCGCTGGCCGACGGCCGGACGGTCCGTGCGCGCCGGCTGCTGGTGGCCACCGGGCTGGCCGACGGGCTGCCGGACATACCCGGGCTGCGGGCCCGGTGGGGCCGGGACGTGCTGCACTGCCCGTACTGCCACGGTTGGGAGGTCCGTGACCAGGCCATCGGCGTGCTGGCGGGTGGGCCGATGGCGGTGCACCGGGCGTTGCTGTTACGGCAGTGGAGCGCCGACGTCACGTTCTTCTCCCACACCATGCCGCCGCCGACCGACGAGGAGGCGGAGCAACTGGCCGCCCGCGGCATCAGCGTGGTGGACGGCGAGGTGGCGTCCCTGGAGATCGTCGAGGACCGCCTGGCGGGGGTGCGGCTGATCGACGGCACGGTGGTCGGCCGCCAGGCGCTGGCGGTCTCGCCGCGGATGACGGCGCGCGCCGGCTTCCTGGCGGCGCTCGGACTACGGCCGGCGGAACACCCGTCGGGGGCCGGTGAGCACATCCCCTCCGACGCGACCGGCCGTACCGAGGTGCCCGGGGTGTGGGTCGCGGGCAACGTCACCGATCTGGTCGCCCAGGTCGGTGCCGCCGCGGCGGCGGGCGCTGCCGCGGCGGCCCAGATCAACGCCGACCTGGTCGCCGAGGACACCCGGCAGGCGGTCGCCGCCTACCGGGGCCGTTCTCGGCCGGGTCCGGAGCGCGGGTCAGCGGACCGGTGACGGGCGAGCGCCGCCACGGCCGGTGAACCACGGGGGGACCGGCGTGTCCGGAGGGTCGGGAGGGCCTCCGGGGGAAGCGGGGCGCGGAAGAGCGCCCTCGCGTCCGTCAGCGGTCGGTGATGATCTGGACGGTCACCGGGGCCGGGGCGACCTGCGCGGCGAAGGCGATCTGCGCCTGGACCGAGACCTCCGTCCGGGTCAAGAACGCCGGCGCGGCCCGTTCCCCGGAGAACTCCCGCGGCGCCGGGACCACAGCACGATCGTTCCGACCATCGACGCGGGACAACGATCCGCCTCCGGCCTCCGATGAGCGTCGGCGCCGCCCAGTCGGCGCCGCCCGAAGGAGGCCGGCCGAAGGAGGCCGGCCGCGGAGCACGATCACTCCGTTCGAGGTGGAGCGCCGACAATGGGGTGGTGTCTAGTTGGGAAGCGGCCAAGCGGCGGATGTACGACGTATTCGGGCACGTCCCGAGACCCGGTCACGTGGACGGCTGTCCACACTGCGTTGCGCCGGGTCAGGAGCGGCCCCTCCTGGCAGGACCGGTCGGGTCGATCGAGGCCGCGGCGCTGGCCCGCTACGCCGCCAGGGCCCTCAACACCTGGGGCGGTGTCGCCGAGTTCCGCTACTTTCTGCCGCGCCTGCTCGAATGCGCGGCCGCGGACGACTTCGGCTACCCCGATCCCGAGATCGTCTTCGGCAAGCTCGCCTCCGCCGACTGGCGGATCTGGCCGGAGGAGGAGCGCGACGCCGTAGCGGGGTTTCTGGGCGAGTGGTGGCACGAGACGCTGCGCCGTCATCCCGTCCGCCCCTCGATCGACACGGTGGTGTGCGCCCTGGCCGCCACCGGCATGGATCTCGCGCCCTGCCTGGAAATCTGGAGCAGGCTCGACACCGACACCGCGATCAACCACCTGCACGACTTCGTGCTGACCGGATTGTCGGGCAACCGCCTGACCAACGCCTTCTGGGACCGCCGCAGCCCCGCCTACCAGCAGACTCTCACCTGGCTCACCGGCGGGCCGGCCGCGGCCGCCGTCGAGGCCGCCTTCGCCGCGCAGGCGCGGGAGCCCCTGCTCGAACTGCTCGCCGAGATCCACCCGGCCCTGCTCCCGCCACATGGGGATGGCTGAACATCCCGTTGGAGCTTTTCGAGGGGCCCGTGGAGATGACCGTCGCCGGGTGTGAAGTGGCCCTGCGCCCGGCCCGGTAGGAGGATCCCGGCACAGGTGAGCGGGCAGGCCCTCACCCGCCCCGGTGAGGGGCCGGTTCCACGGCGGGAGAGGCCGGGGTGGGCGTGGCGCGCGGCGGCCTGACCCGGGGGAACTGCGGGAGACTGGGCAGGTGACAATCGACAACGCCCGTCCAGGTCCGCCGGAGACCAGCCCTTCCATCGTGCTGCTCACGCTGGCGCACCGGATCGAGTCCGAGCTCGGCGCCGCCCTCGCGCCGCTCGGGCTGACGGTCAGCAGGTTCGGCCTGCTCGGGCACATCACCGGCGTGCCCGGCGCGTCGTTCAGCGACCTGGCGCGGATGTCCGGGATCACCGTCCAGAGCGTCCATACGGCGGTGAAGGCGCTGTCCGGCGCCGGGCTCGTCCGTGACAACACCGCTCGTGCCGGGTCCGCCTCGACCATCGAGATCACGCCCGAGGGCGCACGTCTGATGCGGGAGGCGATGAAGGCCGTGGCCGGGGTCGACGAGCGGCTGTTCGGCCCGGACGCCGACCCGGTCCAGCGTCAGGTCGCCACCGCCGTACGCGCCGCGTTCGAGGGTCGTCCCCGGCTCTGACCTGACAGGCGAGACGCCCCGGACGGCGAGGGCGCCATGTCTCCGCCGCAACCTTCAGGCATGCTGAAGCACCTGTTAAGCTTCAGCATGCCTGAAGGTTGCGAGAGGAGAACCCGTGGAAGGTCTGTTGCTGTCCGTGCACGTACTCGCCGGCATCGTGTTCGTCGGAGGCTCGGCCATCGCGACGAGCCTGTTCCCCCGCTACGCCCCGGTCACCACGGAGGTCGTGGTGGGCACGGCCGCCGCGGGAGCACCCGTCGCCCCCCAGCCGCCGGTCTCGGGAGACCGCAATCGGGCCGTCGCCGTCGCACTGCACCGCATCACCCGCGGCTACGGCCTCTTCGGCATCGCCGTACCCGTCGCGGGAATCATCCTGGCCCTCGTCCAGGGCCGGATGGGCGAGATCTGGATCACCGTCTCCATGGTCCTCACCGCCGGCGCGGGCGGGCTGCTCGCCCTGCACATCTGTCCGCGCCAGCGCGACGCCCTCGCCGACCCCGACGGCGGCAGGCGGCTGCGCACCCTGAGCATGCTCGCCGGAATCTACAACCTGCTGTGGGCGACCGTCGTGGTCCTCATGATCGTCCGCCCAGGAGCGGACACGTGAGCGTCATCCCGGCATCTGAACCGGACAGCCCGCGTCACGCCCGGAAACGGCCGGGTGACGTCTCGGCTCCGGCGTGCCCTCGACGGTCCGCGGCGGGTGAACTCCCGCGACGCCGCCGTCCCGGGCGGATCCCGGACGCGCCCACCGGTGGCGACGACGGGCGCGTCACCGCCGACCCGGCCGCCGACCTGCCCGGCGGACGCGGGCCGCGGACGCCGCGGAGCGACCGCGGACCGGCCCCGCCGGGCTGTCGTTGCCTAGAAGCCGGCGCCTACTCGTAGCAGCACAGACCGCCGCCGTTGAGAGACGAGGACGGCGCGAGCGTGATCGACGACTGCCCGGCCGGTCGGAGGCCCTCCGATCCACGATCGGCTGTGGCCGCGCCCGTCGCCCCGAGGGCAGCGGTCAATGCAGCAGCCGTGACGGCGATTCCAGCCAGTACACGCCTTCTCACAGATACCTCCATGACACCTTATGGAACTTCGAGAGGATTGTCTCCTGTGCCGCCGGTATGACACAACGCCCGAATACGAATACCGGTTCGGCTTTGGTGAAGAGAGAGCCCGCGACGTTAAGATGCGCTGTTGAGATGATCCACATCAGGGATGAATTCACATCCTGTGGCGGCATCCAGGGAGTGCGACGTGAGCGGCACGAACGTAGGCGGGCGCCTGCAGGCGCTGCGCAAACAGCGCGGCATGACCATAGCGCAGGTCGCGGAGCCGGGACTGCGCGAAGAGGACGTGGCGGCGATCGAAGGCGGCATGCG
Source organism: Streptosporangium sp. NPDC048886 (assembly GCF_055586905.1). NCBI lineage: Bacteria > Bacillati > Actinomycetota > Actinomycetes > Streptosporangiales > Streptosporangiaceae > Streptosporangium > Streptosporangium sp. NPDC048886. The sequence goes on along the minus strand of NZ_JBVJHH010000028.1, from coordinate 45,520 downwards.
GGACGCCAGCGCGCCGGAGATACGGGCTCTGGCCGACCGGCTCGGCTGCTCCGCCGCCGAGCTCGGACACGGCATCACCGACCGGTACGTGACGGCTCTGCACACCCGGGTGGCCCAGGCGGAGGCGGCCCTGCGCCGGGGCGAGATCGGGACCGCCGGCGAGGAGCTCGCCCGGCTGATCGCCGAACCGGCGCTCCGCCACCTGCCCGACACGCGCAGACGCGTCGGCTACGGCTACGCCCTGGCGCTGGAGGCCGCCGACAACCGGCCGGCCGCGATCGAGCAGCTGACGGTCATGCTGCAGGAGGCGTGCTCCGACCACGCCGAGACGACGGCCGCGCTGGCCGGCCTGGAGGCGCAGCTGCGCGAGCAGCGCATCTCGATCGCCCTGGCCCTGTGCCGGTGCCACCGGGAGGTCGGCGAGCTGCAGGCCGCCGTACGGATCGGTGAGGAGGCCCTGGAGCGGGAGACGCTGTCGGGGTGGACCGACCGGCTGGTGGAGCTCGCCTCGACCCTGCTGGCCGCCTACGTCGAGCGCGGCGACCGGGAGCGGATGGCGCACTTCTCCACCGAGCTGCTGGACGAGGCCGACCGGCTCGGATCGCCTCGCGCGATCGTGGCGGCTTCGTGGAACAGCGCGGTGGTGGCGCGCATCCTCGGCGACCCGCTGGAGGCCGACATGCTGAGCAACCGTGCCCTGCGCGTGCAGGGTGAGCTGGACGACGGGCTGGCGATGGGCCGGCTGCGGATGTGCATGGCCCAGTACGACCTGCGGCACGGGCCGCAGGACGTCGAGCGGGTCGGCCGGATGCTCACCGACGCCCACGCCGAGCTGGTGGCGGCCGCGGCGCATCCGAGCGACGTCATCTCCTGCCTGCTCGCGCTGGCCCGCCTCGACCTGCTGCGTGAGGAGCCGCAGGCGGCCCTGGAGCGCGCGCTGGCGACGGTGGAGCAGGCGGCGGGCATGGTGGGGCCCGTGGCGGTGGAGGCACACGAGCTGCTGGCGGAGGTCTACCGGGCGCTGGGCCGCCTGGAGGAGGCGGCGCTCGCCCAGACCGCGGCCGCGCAGGCGCTGGAGAGGATGACGGCGCTGTGGCGGGCTTCGGCGGCGTGGATGGTCGTCGCCGACCTCCACGGCGACGCGGGCGAGGTCGACCAGGGACGGGCGGCGCTGGAGCAGGCGCTGACGTGCGCGGCGCTGTAGCACCCGCTGCACCGAAGCAGGCGCTGACGTGCGCGGCGCCGTAGCACCTGCGGGGCTGTAGCACCCGCTGTGCTGAAACAGGCACTGACATGAGCGGCGCCGTAGCACCCGCTGCGCTGAAGCAGGGTTGATGTGCGCGGCGCTGTAGACACTCCAGGTCGATCCTCCTGACGGGACGGGCCGCCAGGCCGCTCCGCGTGCCCTGACGAGACGGGTCGCGGGGTCACTCCGCGTGCCTCCCGGTCACTCCGCGTGGCGCGACGCCTGGGCGGCCGGGCCGCTCCGCGTGGCGCGACGTCCGAGCGGCGCCGAGGACCCGGCGGCGGGCATCGCACGCCCCCGGGCCGGGGCGGGTCCGGGACCGGCCGCCCGGGTGGCCCCCTACGCGGAGAGGCCGCCGCCGTACTGAACAGGCACTGTGCGATAAATCTGTAATTCGCTGCCAAACTGTGAAATTCACATTATTGACCAGATTATTGACGACTCCGCCTGGAGGGCGTCAAATGCCTTTCAGTCCCACCATTACCGACGAGCCTCTCCGCCCGGCCGTTCACCATCGCAGCGCGCGGCATGCGTGGACGTGCTGACGAGTCTCGCGTCCAGGCAATTCGACGGACCACGACCACCCCACAGAAGAACTCGTGGCCGTCGCTCAGCAGAAGGAGCATTGCGTGAAGCGCACTGTCGCGTTTGCGCTAGTGGCCACGGCGACAAGCATGGCCGTGGCACTGTCCCCCGCATCGGCCGGAGCCACCGGACTGACCGTCCGCGCCCCGTCGATCGCCCCTCCCGACTCCCCCGCACAGGCCGCCGACCGCCTGGTCGAGGCCGAACCCGCCCTCCTCCAGTCCTCGGTCAAGGACCGTTTCCAGCGCCGTGACGCCATCCCGGGCAAGGGAGGGCTCACCTACGTCTCCTACACCCGCACCTACTCCGGCCTGCCCGTCTACGGCGGTGACTTCGTCGTCGTCACCAACCCCAGTGGCGGCGTGCTGAGCACGTCGATCGCCCAGACCGAGACGCTGAACGTCGACACCACCCCGAAGGTGGCGGCGGACAGGGCGGCGGAGATCGCCAAGGCCCAGATCACCGACGCCGCCGAGGTCTCCACGCCGAAGCTGTCGGTGATGGCCCAGGGCGCCGGGCGGCTGGCCTACGAGGTCGTCGTGAGCGGCAAGGACAAGGGCCGCGAGAGCAAGATGCACGTCTTCGTCGACGCGCTGACCGGCGAGGTCGCCGAGAAGTCGGACGAGGTCATGGCCGGTCAGGGAACGAGCTACTACAACGGCCCGGTCACCATCGGCACCACCTCCGGCACGCCGTACTCCATGACCGACCCGGTCCGCACGGGCGTCCGCTGCGGCGGCCAGAACGGCAGCGCCTACACCGGCCCCGACGACAACTGGGGCAACGGCTCGGGCACCGACCTGGAGACCGCCTGCGTGGACGCCCTCCACGCGGCGGGCAAGGAATGGGACATGCTGAGCGCCTGGCTCGGCCGCAGCGGGTTCAACGGCACCGGCGGCGGCTTCCCCGCCAGGGTCGGCCTCTCCGACGTCAACGCCTACTGGAACGGCAGCTACACCAACTTCGGCCGCTCGCAGGACAACCAGCGCCAGGCGACCCCGATGGACGTGGTGGCCCACGAGTACGGCCACGCCATCTTCCAGACCACGCCCGGCGGCTCGACCGGCAGCAACGAGAAGGGCGGGCTCAACGAGTCCACCGGTGACATCTTCGGCGCGCTGACCGAGTACTACGCCAACGAGCCGGCCCAGTACGACCCGCCGGACTTCAGCGTGGGCGAGGAGGTCAACCTGGTCGGCAGCGGGCCGATCCGCTACATGCACAAGCCGTCGCAGATCTCCGGCCACCCCGACTGCTACTCCGCCTCGGTGCCGAACATGGAGGTGCACGCGGGAGCGGGCGTCCAGAACCACTGGTTCTACCTGCTCGCCCAGGGCACGAACCCGACCGACGGCCAGCCGGTCAGCCCGACGTGCAACGGCTCCACCCTCACCGGGCTCGGCATCCAGAAGGCCGGCCAGATCTTCATGGGCGCGCTGAACCGCAAGACCAGCACCTGGACCCACTCGCTCGTCCGCAAGGCCTCGCTGGAGGCGGCGATCCAGCTGTTCCCCGGCTCCTGCACCGAGTTCAACGCGACCAAGGCGGCCTGGACCGCGGTCAGCGTCCCGGCCGCGACGAACGAGCCCGCCTCGTGCTCGTCCGGCAACGACTTCTCGCTGACGCTCAACCCGACCTCGGCGACCGTGCAGCCCGGCCAGCAGGCGACCACGACGGTCGGCACGCAGACGACCTCGGGCAGCGCGCAGAGCGTGACGTTCTCGGCGTCCGGCCTGCCCTCGGGCGCGACCGCCACCTTCACCCCGCCGTCGGTGACCTCCGGCGCCTCCTCCACCTTGGCCATCACGACCTCGGCGTCCACCCCGACGGGCTCCTACAACGTGATCGTCACAGGTGACGGGGCCAGCGTGGACAGGACGGCCACGTTCACCCTGAACGTCGGCGGCAGCGGTCCGTGCGCCGGCAGGCAGCACACCTACACCGGCACCCTCTCCTCGGGAGCCAGCGTCTACCAGCCGAGCACCTCCGGCTTCCAGACCACCACGTCGGGAACGCACACGGCCTGCCTGGACGGCCCGAACGGCACCGACTTCGACCTGTACCTGCAGAAGCGCAACAGCTTGGGCACCTGGACCACCGTGGCCAGCGGCACCTCGGCCAACCCGGATGAGTCCTTCACCTACAGCGGCACCGCCGGCTTCTACCGCTACCGCGTCCACGCCTACAGCGGCAGCGGCAGCGGCAGCTACACCCTGGGCTACGACGCCCCGTAACGCGAAAGGACACCGCTCCACCGGCCCCGGCTCCGCACCTTGGAGCCGGGGCCGCCCCGTACCCGCCCCTCGCTCCGGGCGGGGCCGGGGCCGGGGCCGGGGCCGGGGCCGGGGCCGGGGCCGGGGCCGGGGCCACCGGAGGGTGCAGGCCAGCCGGTCGGGCGGGCCGGCGGTGGCACGCCTCGCGCAAACCGGCATCCCGAAGAAGATCTCCGGGCCGGCATGAGCCCACAACGCCATTAATCCATATGTGAGGAAAATAGCTACCGAAATGTAATAAGGCCATGATTTACCAGCATTTACTAAATGCCGGCTGCGCTGCCGGATAACGGTTGACAGATCCATTCCGGCGACCGTCCCACCCGCCGTACGGCGCCATTCGGAGCCCCGCCGCCGCCGGCCGGGGACCGGCGGCGGCGCCGGGTGCGCGACCCGGCCGGTCGGACCGGGCGATAGCGTGATCGGGCCGGCTCCACCGCGACCGGCGAGACCCCCGGTTCCGCGTCACAGGTGATGGTGTGAGATTTCGTGTACTCGGTCCGCTGACCGTGCTCTCCGACGGCCGGGAGGTGCCGCTCGGAGGCAACAAGCTCCGCGTGGCGCTGGCCGGGCTGCTGCTGCGCCCCGGGGAGACCGTCCCCGTCCCGCGGCTGGCCGCGTGGCTGTGGGAGGGCGGGCCGGAGGACCCCGACCGGGCGAAGGCCACCATCCACACCTACGTCAACAGGCTGCGGCACCAGCTCGGGCGGGACGTCATCCGCACCGTCCAGGACGGCTACCGGGCCGAGGTCGACGCCGGCTCGCTGGATCTGCTCCGCTTCCGCGAGCTGGCCGGCTCCGGACGGCGGGCCGCCGCCGCCGGCGACCTGGGCACGGCCTCGCGCGTGCTGTCGGAGGCCATCGCGCTGTGGCGGGGGCCGGTGCTGTCCAACGTGGACTCCGCGTCCCTCCTCCGGGACGAGGCCGAGCCGCTGACCGAGGAGCTGCTGCGCGTCCAGGAGCAGTGGCTGGACGTCGGCCTGCAGACCGGCCTGCACGCGGAGCTGGTCGTCACGCTGCGGGAGCTGACCCGCGCGCACCCGCTGCGGGAGCCGTTCTGGGAGCGTCTGATGCTCTCCCTCCACCGCAGCGGACGCCACGCCGAGGCCCTGCAGGCATACCACGCGCTGAGCACGCTGCTGGCCGAGGAGCTGGGCATCGACCCGGGCCCCTCGCTGCGCGCCACCTACCAGGCGATCCTGACCGACGACCCGTCCGTCGGCCCGCCCGAGGTGGTGCGGGCGGATCCGCGCGGGGAGGCGCCGTCCAGCCCGATCCCCCGACAGCTCCGCCCGGACATGCCGGGATTCGCCGGACGCCGGGGCGAGCTGGCGGAGCTCGACCTGCTGCTGGACGACTCCTCGTCCCCGGCCCGGAGCGGACCCAAGATCGTTTCATTGCAGGGCACCGCCGGGTCCGGCAAGACCGCCCTGGCCATCCACTGGGCACACCGGATCCGTGACCGCTTCCCCGACGGCCAGCTCTACCTCGACCTGCACGGCTACGGCCCGGAGCCGCCCCTCGATCCGGCGGCGGCGCTGGAGACGCTGCTGCGCGCCCTGGGCACCCCGGCCGGCCGGATACCCGCCGGGCTGGAGGAGCGCTCAGCCCTGTTCCGGACGCTGCTGGCCGGCCGGCGCATCCTCGTACTGCTCGACAACGCCGGCAGCAGCGAGCAGATCCGCCCGCTGATGCCCGGTTCCGGCGGCATGGCCGTCGTCACCAGCCGCAACCAGTTACGCGGCCTCGTCGTCGAGTACGGCGCGCGGCGCGTCGTGCTGGACCAGATGCCCCCGGGGGAGGCGGTCGAGCTGCTGGCGGAGGTCCTCGGCCGGGACCGTGTCGCCTCGGCGCCGGAGGCCGTCACCGAGATCGTGGAACGGTGCGCCCGCCTGCCGCTGGCGCTGCGCATCTTCGCCGAGCGCGCGGCGCGCTTCCCCGGCGTCCCGCTCGGCAGGCTCGTCGCCGACCTGCGCGACGAGCGGACCCGGCTGACGGCGCTCGACACCGGCGACGGGGACCACACCGACCTGAGGATGGTCTTCTCCTGGACCTACGGCGCCCTGGATCCTGACTCCGCGCGGCTGTTCCGGCTGCTCGGCCTGCATCCGGGGCCGGAGGTCAGCACGGGGGCGGCCGCCGCCCTGATCGGCGGCGACCTGGCCGGCGTCACGCGGCTGCTCGACCGGCTCACCGCCGACCACCTGCTCAGGTCCCGCTTCCCGGGACGCTACGACTTCCACGACCTGCTGCGCAGCTACGCCGCGGAACGGGCCCACGAGGGAGGGCGAGAGGACCGGGATGCCGCGCTCGGCCGCGTCATGGACTGGTACCTGCACGCGGCCCGCAACGCCGCCGAGCACCTGCCGCCGGTGGGGCGGGCGTTCTCGGCCGGTCCCGTGCCGGCCGGCCTCGCGCTGCCGGAGTTCGACGGCCCCGAGGAGGCCGTCGGCTGGTATGAGGAGGAGCTGCCCAACCTCATGGCGGCGGCCCACTACGCGGCGTCGCGGGGATGGCACGGGTCCGCCTGGCGCATCCCCCGGATGCTGGCGTCGTTCTTCGACTTCCACGTGCCGGGCACGGCATGGGCCGCCGTGTACCGCACCGCGGTGGAGGCGAGCAGGGCCGCGGGCGAGCCGTACGAGGAGGGATCCGCCCTCAACCATCTGGGCTGGGTCAACGCCCGGCTCGGCCGCCTCGGCGAGGCCGTCGGCCACTACGACGAGGCACTGGCGGTGGCCCGCCGCATCGGGGACCGGGATCTGGAGGGGGACGTGCTGGTCAACCTCGGCGCCGCCTACTTCCGGCTCGGCCGGCTGGAGGAGTCGACCGGCTGCTACGGGCAGGCGCTGGCCATCGCACGCGACAGCGGCGACCGGCACCTGGAGGCCGAGGCGCTCAACGACGTCGCGCACAACGACAACGAGCTGGGCCGCCACGCCGAGGCGCTGGCCGGCGCGCACACGGCGCTCGGCATCTACACCGGCCTTGACGACCGCTACCGCCGGGGCGAGGCGCTGCGCGCCCTCGGCGCCGCCCACGCCGGGCTGGGGCGCCCCGGCGAGGCCGCGGGCCTGTTCCTCGACGCGCTGGAGCTGATGCGGGAGTTCGAGGACCGCCGCGGCGAGGCCGACGTCCTGAGCCGGCTGGGCGACGCCCTGCACGGCTCGGGTGACCTCGGCGGCGCCCGGGAGCGCTGGCGGGAGGCCGCCGAGATCTTCACCGAGCTCGACGACGAGCGGGCCGGTGCCCTACGGCGGCGCCTGGCGGAGACCGGCCCCCGCTCCCCGGTCCCGGTCGGAGCCGAGGACGGGCGGCGCTGATGCTCCCCGCCGGCGCCGCTCCGGGAACTCCTCGAATGCCCGGAAGGCGTCCCTCGGACGCACGTCATCACCGCGTAAGCGTTGACCTGCGCCGCCGCCGGCCCGCCGGGTGATCCTGCCGGCCGCCGCGCCCGGTCCGGCGGCGTTCCCGGCCGCCGGGTCCGCCCGGGCGGACCCGGCGGCCGGGAACGCCGGGCTCGCCGATAGGGTGGGTGGTGGTGTGCCGGGAAGTCTGGTCGGCGACGGTTGACCCGACCCCGGAAGGAAGCGCCCGTGACCGCTACCCCGCCTCGCCTGTTCAGCCGCGGCTCGTGGCCCGAGGCCCGCCGCATCGCCGACATCCTCCGCAAGGAGACCATCGGCGGGGCGCTGCTGCTGGCCGGGGCGGTGCTGGCGATGGTGTGGGCGAACTCGCCGTGGTCGGGCTCCTACGAGGCGCTGCGCGCGGTGCGGGTCGGGCCCGCGGCGCTGCACCTGAACCTGGACCTGGCGGCCTGGGCCGCCGACGGCCTTCTGGCGATCTTCTTCTTCGTCGCCGGGCTGGAGCTCAAACGCGAGTTCGTCGCCGGTGACCTGCGCGATGTGCGCCGGGCCGCGGTACCGGTCGCGGCCGCGCTCGGCGGCGTGATCGTCCCCGCCGTGCTGTACCTGGCGGTCGTCCTCGCCGCCGGCGGGGGCGGGGCGAAGGGGTGGGCGATCCCCACCGCCACCGACATCGCGTTCGCGCTGGCCGTGCTCGCGGTCATCGGCCGGTATCTGCCGTCGGCGCTGCGCACGTTCCTGCTCACCTTGGCCGTGGTCGACGACCTGCTGGCCATCGCGATCATCGCCGTGTTCTACACCGCGCACCTGTCCCCGCTGCCGCTGCTGGGCGCGCTGGTGCCGCTGGCGGCCTTCACCTGGCTGGTCCAGCGGCGGGTGCGCTCGTGGTGGCTGCTGCTGCCGCTGGCCGCCGCCGTCTGGGCACTGGTGCACGCCTCCGGGGTGCACGCCACCGTCGCCGGTGTGCTGCTGGGCTTCGCCGTACCGGTCGCCCGCAGCGAGCGGGCCGGCGGCCCGCAGGCCGGTCCCGGCCTGGCCGAGCACTTCGAGCACCGCTTCCGGCCGATCTCGGCCGGGGTGGCCGTCCCGGTCTTCGCCTTCCTGTCGGCCGGCGTCGCCCTGGGCGGCCCGAGCGGGCCGGCCACCGCGCTGGCCGACCCGGTCGCGATCGGCGTCGTCGCGGGGCTCATCGTCGGCAAACCCATCGGGATCATGGCCGCCACCTGGCTGGTGGCCCGCTTCACCCGCGCCGACCTGGATGAGAACCTGGCCTGGGTCGATGTCGCCGGGCTGGCGGTCCTGGGGGGCATCGGGTTCACCGTGTCCCTGCTCGTCGGGGAGCTGGCCTTCGGAGCCGGCACCGGCCGCGGCGAGCACGTCAAGGTGGCGGTCCTGGCAGGATCCCTGCTCGCGGCGCTGGCCGCGACGGTGATCCTCCGCCTGCGCAACCGCGCCTACCGGCGCATCCACGAGATCGAGACCGCCGATCGCGACCACGACGACATCCCCGACGTCTACCAGGACGACCGGCCCGTCAACGACCGCTGAACCCGGACCCCGCGGCGTCCCCGTTCGACGGCCCGGCCGCCACCACCGTGACCGCCGGAGCCCGGGACAGGCCGCTCGCTCCGGGCGCGTTCATCGGATGCGGCGCTGTTCGGCGTGGTAGCCGCCGCCGGGCCAGACCCAGTCCCCGGACAGGGTGTCGCCGTCGGGGCTGAAGACCGCGCGGTAGTAGGCGGGCGAGCCCTTCTCCCCGCCCCAGATGGTGAGCGTGTCACCCTCGATCTCGTAGACGTAGTCGAGAGTCTCGCCCTGGCTGCCGTAGAACCGGGACTTGATGTCCTTGCTCGGTTCCTCTGCGCCGAACGGCCTCTCCCGGCCGATGATCTCGATGCCGGCGATGTGCTCGCCGGCCTGCCGGATGTCGACTTCCTGCTTGAGGAAGTGACCGCCTGTCAGCCATGAGTAGGTGACCTGGCCGGTCGCCTCGCCGCTCACCTCCCAGGTGCCGGCGAGCCGGTCGAGCGCGGCCATCGCGGTGTCCTGCTTGTTCGACATGAGTGTCTCTCCTGTCCGCTTCGATGTTGTCGGATCTGCTTGTATGACGGCACGGCGCCCGGAAAGGGATCGGTGCCCGGCTCAGCCGTACAGGAATTCCACGAGCGCGGGCGCGAGCTTTCCGGGGGCCATGACCACCGCGCCGTGGTTGAGGCCGGGCAGGGTACGGTGCTCGGCGCCGGGCAGGATGTCGGCCAGCGCCCGTGCGGCACTGTGGAATCCGGCCGGGCTCCTGCCGCCGGTCAGCACCAGGGTCGGTGCTTTCGCGGCCGCCCATCGGCCGGCCTCCAGCGGCCTGCCCCGCTGGGTCTCGCCCATCACCGCGGCGTCGTAGGGCAGCGTGTGCGCCAGCGCCTTGAGGCCCGACCACACACCCGGCATCAGCCGCATCATGGTCACCATGAACGCGGGCATGCCCTGCGCCTCGGTCATGAAGTATCTGACCGCGTCACCGCGCCGGCCGGCGGCCAGCAGCGCGTCGAGATGCCGGGCGTAGTCCTCAGGCAGGCCGGAGCCGTCGTCGCCGATCACGAACGGCGGCTCGTAGAGCACCAGTTTCTCGATGTCGAGCCCGGCCGCCGCGGCACGCAGCGCCAGCACCGCCCCCGATGAACTCCCGAACACCGACGCCGACCCCCCGACGCCGTCGATCAGGGCCGCGATGTCCTCGACCTCGCGTTCGGGCGCGTACCCGGCGGCGTCGCCGCTGGCACCCCGGCCCCGCCGGTCATAGTTGATCACGGTGAAGTCCCGGGCGAGCAGGCCGGCGAGCTTACGGGCGTCGGAGCGGTCGGCCAGCGCCGAGGACACGAGGATGACCGCGGGCCCGGCGCCGAGCCGCTCGAACGCGATCTCGGTCCCGTCCTCGGAGAGGAGCGACGCGTTCACCGTGACCGCCTTTCCGCTGGTGGTAGACATGATTGCTGCTCCGTATCAGGCGTTGTGCCGTGTTCTTGGCCATATGACGGCGCCTCGGCGGAGAAGGAATCGGTCCGGTTCCGGCTTATCGCGACCAGCGTGACCAGCCCTGGCCCCGGATTGCGCAGCACGCGCAGCGGAAGGCCGGCCAGGCACAGCACCGCGCCGTGGCCGAAGCGTCGGCGGGCGCCGCTGACCGTTTCGAGCTCGACCCCCGCGCCCTGCACCCGGACGAGCGCGTCGCGCCAGGCGGCCGCGTCGTAGTCGCGGACCTCACCGCAGGCCAGGACCACCTCTCGGCGCCGGAATCCCGCGCTCACGGCAGGGCCGGGGGCAGGCCGAACGTCGCGAAGTAGCGCGGTTCGAACGACGTGATCGCGGTGATCCGGCCGCCGTCGATCCGCAGCACGTCCAGCACCTGGCCGTGGAACCGCCCGGCCGGGTCCCTGATCTCGCCCGCCGTGGGACGTTCGACGTAGTGCGCCACCGCGGGCTGCAGATTCGCGCCGGTGACGACGCTGCGCCAGCGCCCGTGAAACCACTCCGAACCGGCGTCGAAGACCTGTCCGCTGAAGGCCAGCAGCGCGCTCCGCCCGACCAGCCACGCCGGCTGCGGCGGCATCGTCATCTGCACGTCCTCGGCGAGCATCCCGGCGAGCGCGCCCAGATCGGCCCGCTCATGCGCCTGGACGTAGCGCCGCAACAGCGCGCGCTCGTCCGTGCTCGGCTCGGCCGGCGGCGCCCAGTCCTCGCGCCGCTGCGGCAGGTGCTGCTTCAGCGTCGCCCGCGCCCGCTGCAACGCGCTCTTCACCGACGCCAGGCTGGTGCCCAGCAGCGCGGCCGTCTCGGCGGCCGGCCAGCCCAGCACGTCCCTGGTGATCAGCACGGCCCGCTGCCGGGCGGGCAGGTGCTGGATCGCCACCAGGAAGGCGAGCTCGATCGTCTCGCGCGCGACCGCCGCCGACTCCGGCCCCTCGGCGCTGTCGGCGGCCGGCTCCAGCAGCCGGTCCGGGACCGGCTGCAACCACGGTACGTAAGCGGGCGGCCGCACCGGCGCGCCCGGATCGACCAGCGGCGGAACCTGGTAGGGGGCCGCCCGCCGCCTGTTCCGGTCGATCACGTCCAGGCACGCGTTCGTCGCGATCTTGTACAGCCAGGCCCGGAACGTCGACCGGCCCTCGTAGGTCTCCCGGCGGCGCCACGCCCGCAGGAACGTCTCCTGAACGATGTCCTCCGCCTCGTCGTAGGAGCCGAGCATGCGGTAGCAGTGCACCCGCAGCTCCCGGCGGACGGACTCGGCGAGCGCTCCGAACGCCCCCTCGTCACCGGCCACCGCGGCGCCCACCACAGCCGCCTCCTCCGTCAGAGCGCCACTGCCTCGGTCCTCCACCACGGCTACCTCCACCTGCGCCGGCACATGTCCATGACCATAAGACGGCCGCTGCCGCCAGAAGGGATCGGACTTCCCGCGGCTTTCGGAACCGCAGGTCCGGGCAAGAGGGACCACGGTGATCATCGGGCCGTCCGGAAGATCGGGTTCCATCGCCCGGCCGGCCCCGGCTGTGAGGAAGACCACACCCCAGTCCTGTCCGATCGGTCAGGACTGACCGATCGGACAGTTATTGTGGGGACATGCCACGTCCCGCTTCCGCCCTGCGCGGCCACATCCTGGAGTCGGCGTTGCAGCTGTTCGCGACGGGCGGTTACAAGGGCACGTCACTGCACGACATCGCCCAGGTCGTGGGCTGCTCGAAGGCGTCCTTGCTGTATCACTTCGCCGGCAAGGACGCGATCCTCACCGAGCTGCTGACCCCGGCCGGCGAGGGGCTGGCCGCGCTGGACGCCCGGCTCTCCGGCCTGGACGGAGATCGAGCCGCGGAGGCGGCCGTCACCGGTTTCGTCGATCTGGCCATGCGTTTCCGGCGTGAGCTCAAGATCCTGTTCCAGGACGTTCCCGCGATGACCAGCCATCCGGCGCTGGGCGCCATCCCCGCCGTCACCGATCGGCTGCTGGCGGCGATGGCGGGCGGTTCGACCGAGCCCAGGGACCTGGTCGCCGCCTACATGGTCGTGGGAGCCGTCTTCGTCACCAGCGCCAGCGACGTGCAGGTGACGGATGAGGACCTGCGTACCGAGCTGATCCGCGGCGCCCTGCGGACCCTCGCCCGCGAACCCCGCTGAACCTTCGAGAAAAGACAACCACTGTCATGGCTTCTGTGCTGTACCGGCTCGGCCGGTCCTCCTTCCGCCGCCGGGGACGTGTCCTCGCCGTCTGGCTGATCCTGCTCGCCCTGCTCGGTGGGGCTGCCGCCGCCTTCATGGGCCCCACCACCGACAACTTCACGATGCCCGGCACCGAGTCCCAGCGGGCGCTCGACTCCCTGCGACGGCAGTTCCCGCAGGCCGGCGGCACCACCGGCACCATCGTCATCGCGGCGCCCGAGGGGCGCAAGCTCGACGGTCCCGCGGTCGCGCCGGTCGTGCGGGAGGCCGCCGGGGTCCCCGGCGTGATCGCCGCCATGGACCCCTTCCAGGTCGGCGCCGTCTCACCGGACGGCCGCTACGCGCTGGTCCAGGTCCAGTTCGCCACCGCCGCCGACGACGTCACCGACGCCCAGCGGGCGGCGTACGAGCGGGTCGGCGCCTCCGCGCGGGGGCTCCGCGTCGAGCACGGCGGCGAGATCATGAAGGCCGGAGGGGAGATCGGCTCCACTGAGGCGCTCGGTGTCCTGGTCGCCGCGGTGGTCCTCGTCATCACCTTCGGCTCCCTGGTGGCCGCCGGCATGACGCTGCTGAACGCGCTGATCGGCGTCGCGGCCGGGATGGCCGGGCTGTTCGCCCTCAGCGGCGTGGTCGAGCTGACCGGCACCGCGCCCATCCTGGCGCTGATGCTGGGGCTGGCCGTCGGGATCGACTACTCGCTGTTCATCACCTCCCGCTACCGCCAGTACCTCGCCGAGGGCATGGAGGCGGAGGAGGCCGCCGGGCGTGCGACCGGCACCGCGGGTTCGGCCGTCGTCTTCGCCGGCGCCACCGTCGTCATCGCCCTGGCCGGCCTCGCCGTGGTCGGCATCCCCTTCCTGAGCGTCATGGGCCTGGCCGCGGCGGGCACCGTCGCGGTGGCCGTCCTGGTCGCCCTCACCCTGCTGCCCGCCTTCCTCGGCTTCGCCGGCACCCGGGTGCTGCCGCGCGGGCAGCGCGGCGGGCGGGCGTCCGGACCCTGGCGCGAGGGCTTCGGCTTCCGCTGGGGCCGGTTCGTCACCCGGCTGCGCGTCCCGATTCTGCTGGCCGGCGTCCTGGGGCTGGGCGCGCTGGCCCTGCCCGTCCAGGACATGCGCCTGGCACTGCCCGACGCCGGCACCGCCTCCTCCGGCTCCGCGGCCCGCGAGGCCTACGACCTGATCAGCGAGGGATTCGGGCCCGGCTTCAACGGCCGGCTGATCGCCGTCGTCTCCGGCGACGACGCCCAGGCCACCGGCACGGCCGCCGAGCAGGCCGCGCAGTTGATCCAGGGCACCCCCGGCGTGCTCGCCGTCTCCCCGCCGCAGCCCAACCAGCAAGGCACCACCGTACTGATGACCGTCATCCCCAAGGCCGGCCCCACCGACGCGGCCACCGAGGAGGCCGTGCGCTCCATCCGGGAGCGCGTGGCCGGCGTCCGGGGCGCCGACATCGCCCTGACCGGAGTCACCGCCATCGGCATCGACGTCTCCGCCAAACTCGCCGGCGCGATGCCCGTCTACCTGCTGCTCGTGGTCGGCCTGTCGATCCTGCTGCTCATGCTGGTCTTCCGCTCCCTGCTGGTGCCCTTCAAGGCGGCGCTGGGCTTCCTGCTCACCGTCGGCGCCACGTTCGGCATCACCGTGGCCATCTTCCAGCAGGGTCACCTGGCCGATCTGCTCGGCATCGACGTCCCCGGACCCCTGGTCAGCTTCCTGCCGATCCTGCTCATCGGCATCCTGTTCGGGCTTGCCATGGATTACGAGGTCTTCCTCGTCTCCCGCATGCGCGAGGACTTCGTCCACGGCGACACCGCCCAGCAGGCCACCGTCAACGGCCTGGGCCACAACGCCCGCGTCGTCACCGCCGCCGCGCTGATCATGACCGCCGTGTTCGGCGGTTTCGTGTTCATGGACGATCCGATCATCAAGTCCATTGGTTTCGCGCTGGCCGTCGGGGTGCTCGTCGACGCGTTCGTCGTCCGCATGGCCCTGGTGCCGGCGGTGATGTCGCTGCTCGGCCGCGCGGCCTGGTGGCTGCCCCGGCCCATCGACCGGGTCCTGCCCGACCTCGACATCGAAGGCGAGAAGCTGCACAGGGAACTCGCCGCCCAGCGGCGCGAGGACCACCACGAAACCGTCAAGGTCTGACGTCCGGCCCCGGCCACGGACCCGGCGATCACCGTGGGCGGAGCGCACCGCCGCTCCGCCCACGGTCAGTGGGACTCGCGCGAGACCTTGTGCCCGCTGGACCCGACGAGGAAGTCCAGGTCCGCGCCCTGGTCGGCCTGCATCACGTGGTCGACGTAGAGACGCTCCCAGCCCCGCGCGGGCGCGGCGAAGGCCGCCACCATGGCGGGCGAGGGCCGGCGCCGGTCCAGCTCCTCCTGGGGGAGGTCGACCTCCAGCCGCCTGGCCTCGACGTCCAGGATCACGTGGTCCCCGGTCCGGATGAGGCCCAGCGGGCCGCCCGCGGCCGCCTCGGGCGCCACGTGCAGCACGACCGTGCCGTACGCCGTGCCGCTCATCCGCCCGTCGCAGATCCGCACCATGTCCCGTACCCCCCGCTCCAGGAGCTTGGCGGGCAGCGGCATGTTCGCCACCTCCGGCATCCCCGGGTATCCCCTTGGCCCGCACCCGCGCAGCACCAGCACCGAGGAGGCGTCGACGTCGAGGTCCGGGTCGTCGAGCCGGGCGTGCATGTCCTCGACGCTGTCGAAGACGACGGCCCTGCCCCGGTGGCGCATCAGCTCGGGTGAGGCAGCTGCGGGCTTGACGACGGCGCCGGAGGGGGCCAGGTTCCCGTACAGCACGGCGATGCCCGCCTCGGCCTGCAACGGCTCGGCGCGGCGGCGGATGACGGTGCCGTCCCAGATCTGCGCGCCGTCCAGGTGGTCGACCAGCGGCCGGCCCGTCACCGTCAGCGCGTCCGGGTCCAGCAGGTCCCGCACCTCGCGCAGTACGGCCGGCAGCCCGCCCGCACGGTGGAAGTCCTCCATCAGGTGGCGGCCCGCCGGTTGCAGGTCGGCCAGGAGCGGCACACCGGCGCCGGTGCGGTCGAAGTCACCGAGCGAGAGCTCGATCCCGAGGCGGCCGGCGAGGGCCAGCAGGTGCACCACGGCGTTGGTGGACCCGCCGATGGCGGCCAGCGCCACGATCGCGTTGAGGAAGGAGCCCCGGGTGAGCAGGTTGCTCGGCCGGCGCCCCTCGGCGACGAGCTCGACGGCGAGCCGGCCGGTGTCGTGGGCGCCTTCGAGCAGCCGGCTGTCGGGGGCCGGAGTGCCGGCCAGGCCGGGAAGGGTGGTCCCCAGCGCCTCGGCGACGCAGGCCATCGTCGAGGCCGTCCCCATGGTGTTGCAGTGCCCCCTGCTGCGGATCATCGAGGACTCCGACCGCAGGAACGCCTGCTCCGACAGCGTGCCGGCCCGGACCTCCTCGCTGAGCTTCCACACGTCGGTGCCGCAGCCCAGAGGGACCCCCCGGAACGTGCCGGTCAGCATGGGGCCGCCCGGGACGACCACGGCGGGCAGGTCCACGGAGGCCGCGGCCATCAGCAGGGACGGGATGGTCTTGTCGCAGCCGCCCAGCAGCACCACACCGTCGACGGGGTTGGCCCGCAGCATCTCCTCGGCCGCCATCGCGGCCATGTTCCGCCACAGCATGGCGGTGGGCCGGACCAGGGTCTCCCCCAGCGAGACGACCGGGAGGTTCATCGGGACGCCGCCGGCCTCCCAGATCCCCCGTTTGACGCTCTCGGCCACCTCGTCGAGGTGGGAGTTGCACGGGGTCAGGTCGGAGGCGGTGTTGGCGATCGCGATGTGCGGCCGCCCGTCGAAGGAGTGCGCCGGCAGCCCCCGGCGCATCCACGCGCGGTGGATGTAGGCGTTGCGGTCGGTCCCGGCATACCACTGTGAGCTGCGCTGCTCGGTCATAGGACTCTCATTCCACTTCCCCGAACGTTGCTCTAATGTTTGGGATTCAATCACTCGCGGGCGGGGCCGCGGCGACGGCCAGGCGGACGGGCCCGGGTCCGAGCGCGCCGCCCTCCCGGCGGCGGCGAGAGCCCCGGCGGACCGGCACGCCGTACCCCGTCGCGCGCCGATGCGGAAGGCTGAACGTGAGAGCGTTTGTCGTCACCGGCCCGCGCCGGTTCTCGGTGCAGGACGTCGAGCCGCCGGTCCCCGCGCCCGGCCAGGTCGTCGTCGACGTCGAGCGGGCCGGGGTGTGCGGCACCGACGCCGAGTTCTTCTCCGGCGACATGGACTACCTGCGCGAGGGCCAGGCCAGATATCCGATGCGCATCGGGCACGAGTGGTGCGGGAGCGTCTCCGCCGTGGGCGAGGGCGTCGACGCGAGCTGGATCGGCCGGCGCGTCACCGGCGACACCATGCTCGGCTGCGGCCGGTGCCGCCGCTGCCGCACCGGGCTGCAGCACGTGTGCGAGGACCGCTTCGAGATCGGCATCCGCGGCGGATGGCCCGGCGCCCTGGCCGAGCAGCTGCCGGTCCCGGCCACGGCGCTGCACGCGCTGCCGGACACGGTCGACGCGGTGGCCGGCGCCATGGTCGAGCCGGGCGGCAACGCGCTGCGGGCCGTCGAGGGCGCGGCCCTCGGGCCGGACGCCAGGGTGCTGGTGCTCGGCCCGGGGACGATCGGCCTGCTCGCCGCCCGGTTCGCCCTCGCCCAGGGCGCGGAGGTGCATGTCCTGGGGCTCTCGGAACCGTCGCTCGACTTCGCCCGCACGCTCGGGGTGCACGGGGCGTGGACCTCCGAACGTCTCCCGGATCTGCCCTTCGACGCCGTCATCGACGCCGCCAACTCCCCCGCCCTGCCGGCCCGGGCCCTCGACCTGGTGGAGCCGGGCCGGCGCGTGGTCTACATCGGCCTGGCGTCCACCCCGAGCACCGTCGACACCCGCACGATGGTGCTCAAGGACGTCACGGCGGTCGGGGTCCTGAGCGGCTCCCCCGGCCTCGCCGGCGCGATCGAGCACTACGCCTCGGGGACGGTGGACCCGCGCCCGCTGGTGGCCGCCACCATCGGGCTGGAGGGCGTGGGCGACGTCCTGGCGGGCCGGCGCCCCACCGGCTCGGGGCCGGGCCCCAAGATCCACGTGGATCCCCGGCTCTGACCGCCGGACAGCGGACGCGGACGCGGCCGGAGCCCCTGCCCGGCCGACAGCCGCCCCGCCACGGTCACGGCGCTCAGCGCGCGTCCCGGGGGCGGAGCGGGCCAAGGGTGAGATCGGGCGAGACGGTACAGTCGGGCACGGAACGAGAGGGGGGCGAGCTCCCGGGGCCGATCGCGCAGGGGTTGCCGCGCTCCTTGGGCACGGGGATCCCTGAGCTCATCGAAGTGCACGACACGACCGCCGACCAGGTCCGGCAGCCGGAGGACCGCCTCGCGCTGCACGGGCGAGTGACCGAGCGCGCCGCGATCGGCGAGCTCCTGGCCGCCGTGCGGGCGGGCGCCGGCCAAGCGCTCGTGCTGCGTGGCGAGGCGGGTGTCGGCAAGTCGGCGCTGCTGGATCTCGCCGCCGCCGGCAGCGCCCCGATGCGGGTGCTGCGGGCGACGGGCACGGAGCCGGAGACGGGGCTGGCCTTCGGCGGGCTGCACCAACTGCTGCGCTCGGAGACGGAGCTGCTGGACCTGCTGCCCGGCCCGCAGCGCGAGGCCGTCCGCGGGGCGCTCGGCCTGGCCTCCACCCGCACCGACGACCGTTTCCTCATCTCGGCGGGCGTGCTGTCCCTGCTCACCGAGGCGGCGGCGGCCGGCGGGCTGCTCTGCCTGATCGACGACTTCCAGTGGATCGACCAGGCCTCGGCCGACGCCCTGCTGTTCGCGGCCCGGCGCCTGCGGACCGAGGGCGTGGGGATGCTGATCGCCGTACGCGGGGACGCCACGGCGAGCCTGCGCGGCGTCCCGGACCTCCACGTCACGGGCCTCGACCCGCGGAGCGCGGCCGACCTGCTCGCCTCCCGGTCGGCGGCGCCGCCGGCCCGGCGGGTGAGCGAGCAGCTCGTCGCGCTGACCGGCGGCAATCCCCTGGCGCTGGGCGAGGTGGCCGGACTCCTCACACTTGAGCAGCTCGCCGGCAGGTCCGCCCTGCCGGACCCGCTGCCCGTGGGAACGGGCATCGGGCAGATCTTCGGCGACCAGGTGGAGCGGCTCTCCGCCGCCGCCCGGCTGATGGCGCTCGTCATCGCGGTGGAGGGACGCGGCGACCTGGGGTTGATCCTCGGCGCGGCGGACCGGCTGGGCGTGGACCCGGCGCAGCTGCATCCGGTCGAGGCGGCCGGGCTCGTCGGCGTGGAGGGGACGACGGTCCGCTTCCGGCACCCCCTGATCCGCTCGGCGGTGTACACGCGGTCGAGTTCGGTGCAGCGGCGCCTGGTCCACACCGCGCTCGCCGCCCTGCTGGAAGGGGACGCCGACCGGCGGGCCCGGCACCGGGCCGCCGCCTCGGTGGGCCAGGACGAGGACGTCGCCGCCGAGCTGGCGGCGTCGGCCGAGCGGGCGCGGTCACGGGGCGGATACGCCGACGCCGCCGTCGCCCTGGCCCGGTCGGCCGAGCTCACCCCCGAACCCGCCGTCCGAGCGCGGCGGCTCACCGACGCGGCCACCGCCGCGTGGCTGGGCGGTCGCCCCGGCCAGTCGGAGACCTACCGGGCCCAGGCGCGGGAGCTGGCCCACGACCCCCTCCTGATCGCCGAGCTCGTCCAGCTGCGGGGGCGTTCCGAGCTGAACAGCGGAGACGCGGCCGAGGCTCAGCGGATCTTCCTCGAAGGCGCCGACCATGCCCGCGCGGTGGATCCGGGCAAGGCGCTGGAGATGCTGGCCGACGCCTCCGAGGCCGCCTCCTATGTCGGGGACGCCGCCGCGATCGTCGAGATCGGCCGACGGGCGGAGTCACTGCCCGAGGGCGGCGACGCCTTCCTGCGGGCGGTCCTGGTCGGGATCGGCGCGATGCTCGCCGGTGACACCGGGCGGGGCGGGGCCGCGCTGCGGCAGGCGCTGCTGCGGGCCGGTGAGCTGTCGGCCGCCTCCGAGCTGATGTGGGCCTCCGCGGCGGCGAGCTACCTGGGAGAGGCCGACGTGTCGGCCGAGCTCGTCGGCAGGGCCGGCCGGGTCGCCAGGGTCTCGGGGCTGACCGGCCAGCTGCCCGTGGTGCTCGAGTTCGTCTCGACGGCCGAGCGGATCAACGGCCGGTTCGCCGTCAGCGCCGCGCTCGCCGAGGAGGGGCTGGCGCTCGCCCGCGAGGCGGGCTACACCAACTCCGCCGCCGCGCACCTGGCGAACCTCGCCGCGGTCGCGGCCGTGCGCGGCCAGGAGGCCGCCTGCCGCGAACACGCCCAGGAGGCGCTGGCCATCGCCATCCCCCACCGGATCGGCCTGCGGGCGGGCACCGCCTCGTACGCGCTGGGCCTGCTCGACCTGGGCATGGGGCGCTTCGCCGCGGCCCACTCGCGTTTCTCCGCGATGGCCGCCGCCGGGCCCGGCGCCGGGCAGCCCACGGTCGTCTGGAGGTCGACCCCGGACCGGGTCGAGGCGGCGGTCGCGTGCGGTGACCACGACGCGGCCCGCGCCATGGTGTCCCGCCTGGAGCAGTGGTCGGTGAACGCCGAGACCCCGGCGTCGCGGGCCCTGCTGACCCGGTGCCGGGCACTGCTCGAAGACGGCGGGGAGGCCCTCTCGCTGTATGAGGAGGCGCTGCGTCTGCACGACGAGGGCGGCCCGGCCCCCTTCGAGCAGGCCCGGACGTCACTGCTGTACGGCGAGCGGCTCCGCCGGGTCCACCGGAGCGGCGACGCGCGGCAGCCGCTGCGATCGGCGCTGGAGACCTTCCAGCGCCTGGGCGCCGAGCCGTGGGCGGAGCGGGCCCACAGCGAGCTGCGGGCCGCCGGGGAGACCGTCTCCCGGCCCGGACCGGCCGCCCTGAGCGCGCTCACCCCCCAGGAGCTGCGGATCGCCCGGCTCGTCGCCGAGGGCGCCTCCAACCGGGACGTGGCGGCCAAGCTGTTCCTCAGCCCGCGCACCGTCGAATACCACCTCTACAAGGTCTATCCGAAGCTCGGCGTCACCACCCGCACCGAGCTGGCCCTGCTGGTCGGCGCCGACCCGGACTCCGGGGGCGCCCCGCCCACCGGCGTGCGATGAGCCGGGGGCGTGGCGGGGCGGTGGGAGGGCCCGCCGCCCGCCGGCCTCCCCCGTGCTCCGCCGGACACCGGCCGGTGACCACTGGCCGGTGACCACTGGCCGACCCCAGTGGTCCTACGGATGGCACCGGCGCGGGTGTGCGCCAGGCTCTGCTCATCGGCCCGGAACGCCTCCGGCCGGGATGAACGTGATGAAGTGATGAAGGAGCAATCGCATGTCTCAGGGACGCATGGTGAACGTCGGCGACGTCGAGCTGTGGACCGAGGAGTTCGGTGATCCGGCGCACCCGCCGCTGCTGCTGGTGATGGGCGCGATGTCGCAGGGCGTGGTGTGGCCGGAGGAGCTCGTCGGGCGGCTGGCCGCCGGCGGCCGGCGGGTCATCCGCTACGACCACCGCGACACCGGCCGCTCGACCACCGTCGACTTCGACGCCCACCCCTACACCTGGGCCGACGTCAAGGCCGACGTCCTCGGCGTCCTGGACGCCTACGGGATCGGCGCGGCCCACCTCGTCTGCCACTCGGCGGGCGGCCTGCTCGGCCAGTGGATCGCCGCCGAGCAGCCGGAGCGGGTGCTGACCCTGACCGTCATCGGGTCGTCGCCGCTGGGCGGCCGGGAGGGACAGGTCCTGATGCGCGCGCTGATGGGCCAGGAGCAGCCGCCCGGCAGCCTGCCCCCGCCCACCCCGGAGTTCGTCGAGTTCTTCGCCAAGGCGGCGGTCAACCCGCCGCCGGCCGACCGGCGCGCGCAGATCGACTTCCAGATCGAGCTGGCCCGGGTCCTGCACGGCCCGGCTCTCCCGTTCGACGAGGACGAGCAGCGGCGCATGGAGGAGCGGATCCATGACCGTGCCGCCGACCCCGCGGCCGTGGCCAACCACCAGCGCGCCGGGGCCAGGGACTCCGACTTCGAACCCGTCGGGATCCTGGACCGGGTGCTCGCGCCCACGCTCGTCATCGAGGGCGCACACGAGCCGGTCAAGCCCGGCCACGGGGCGCTCATCGCCGCGGCGATCCCGGGGGCCGAGTTCCTGATGATCGAGGGCATGGGCCACACCCTGCCGCCCCAGGTGCACCGGCAGCTCGCCGAGGCCGTCCTGGCCCACACCGCCGGGTAGCGCGCTGCCTCCGGAAGGCGGTCCGCGGGCCGCCCGGAACGTGTCTCCCCCGGTGACGGGGGAAGACACCGGGTCATGACTGAGACAACCGAACGGACCGTGCTCGTCAGCGGTTCGACTTCCGGCATCGGCGAGGCCATCGCCGCCGCCTTCGCCCGCGACGGCGCGACGGTCGTGGTCAACGGCCGCGACCGGGGACGGACCGAGGAGGCGGCCGCGCGCATCCGCTCGGCCACCGGCCACGGCGGGCTGCTGCCGGTGGCCGCCGACGTGAGCACCGCCGAAGGCGCGCAGGCGATGTTCGATGCCGTGCCGGAGGTGGACGTGCTGGTGAACAACCTCGGCATCTTTGGCGCCACTCCCCTCCTGGAGATCACCGACGAGGAGTGGCGCCGCTACTTCGAGGTCAACGTCCTCAGCGGGGTGCGCCTGGCCCGCCACTACGTCCCCGGCATGGTGCGGCGCGGCTGGGGTCGGGTGATCTTCATCAGCAGCGACTCCTCCCTCATGATCCCCACCGAGATGGTGCACTACGGGGTCACCAAGACCGCGCAGATCTCCGTGGCGCGCGGCCTGGCGCAGACGGTCGCGGGCAGCGGCGTCACCGTCAACACCGTGCTGCCGGGTCCCACGCTCACCCCGGGCGTCGAGACCTTCATCGCCGACCGCGTCGGAGGGGGCATCCCCTTCGACGAGGCCGAGGCGCGCTTCATCGCCGAGGAGCGCCCCACCTCACTCCTGGGGCGGCTGATCCGGCCCGAGGAGGTCGCCAACCTGGTCCGCTACATCGGCTCGGAGGCGTCCTCGGCCACGACCGGCGCCGCGCTGCGCGTCGACGGCGGCCTGATACCCATGATCATCCCTTGAGCCGGTGAGGGCGGACGCCCGGCGGGCCGGCGATGATCTCCGACCGTCTTCAGAAGACCGGCATTCGGGGCGTGGACCGACGCATGGAACACCGACCCCAAGCCCTTCGTATGGACCAGAACAGCCGACGAGATCCTCGAAAACCTCGCCGTGTCCTGCCGTTCGATCCACCGGATGTCCTGGCCAGGCGGCATGCGACGGCCTGGAAACCCTGAAGCTCCGGCGGTCAGGTGGGCAGCCGCCGGCCGGTGACGGCGGAGAAGAGCCGCTCCTTGCCCGGCATGATCCGCAGTCGGACCTGGTCGCCCTTGGCCGGTGGCGCGTTGGGGTCGACCCGGGCGATGACGGTCTGTTCGAGGAGCTCCGGGTAGGTCGTGTCGGCGTACCGGCCGTAGAGGAAGGCGTCCGAGCCGAGTTCCTCGACGACGGTGACGTTGACCGGGAAGGTCCTGTAGTCACTGCCGCCGTCGCCTACCACGTTGAGGGCCTCGGGCCGGAAGCCTAGGATGACGCGGTCGCTGCCCTCGCTCTTAAGCGCTTTGAGCGTCTCGCCGGTCAGCCGTACCCGCGTCCCTGCGAGGACCGCTTCCTCACCTTCGACGCGGAACTCAGCCAGATTCATCGACGGGGAGCCGATGAACCCGGCCACGAAGACGTTGGCCGGATGCTGGTAGAGGTGCAACGGCGTGTCGACCTGCTGGAGAAGCCCGTCCTTGAGGACGGCGACCCGGTCGCCCATCGTCATGGCCTCGACCTGGTCGTGGGTCACGTAGACCGTCGTCACCCCGAGCCGGTGCTGCAGTTCGGCGATCTGGGTGCGGGTCTGCACGCGTAGCTTGGCGTCCAGGTTGGACAGCGGCTCGTCCATGAGGAACACTTTCGGTTCGCGCACGATCGCCCGGCCCATGGCCACGCGTTGCCGCTGTCCACCGGAGAGCTCCTTGGGTTTGCGGTCGAGGAACTCCTCCAGGTCCAGCAGGCGGGCGGCCTCACGGACCCGGTGGTCGCGCTCAGCCTTGGAAACCTTCATCACCCGCAGGGCGAAGCCCATGTTGTCGGCCACCGACATGTGTGGATAGAGCGCGTAGTTCTGGAACACCATCGCGATGTCCCGGTCACGCGGCGGCAGATGGGTGACGTCACGCTCACCGATGGCGATACGCCCGCCGTCGACCCTTTCAAGCCCGGCGAGCATGCGCAGGGAGGTGGACTTCCCGCAGCCCGACGGACCGACGAGCACAAGGAACTCGCCGTCGTTGATGTCGAGATCGAGGGCGTCCACTGCGGGCCGCTCGGTTCCGGGGTAGACGCGGGTCGCCTCGTCATAAAGGACTCTGGCCATCGATCTCTCCTTACAGGCTCGTTGGAAAAGGCCGGCTCAGGGGTTCGGCGGAGGCCGCCGGCCGGCCGTACCGGGCGTCGACGAGGAGCAGGCGAGCACCCCGCTCGCGGACGGTCCTCGCCTCGGCCTGAGGCGTCGAGGTTTCGATGCATGGTCATCAGGCTGACGCCGAACTCCTCTGCCAGCCGGCCGAGGTCCGTCTCCCCGGCCTCCACGACGCGGGCGAGCACCGCTCGCCGCGCCTCGAGCCCCGCGGCCGTGGTTCGAGCCTTGGCCATGCCATCACTCCTGCGGCCGTACGACTGCCTTGACCAACCCAGGATCACGGGTGCCGGCCGTGAGCGCCTGCTCGACCTCGGCCAGGCCGTAGTGGCCGGTGACCAGAGCGTCCAGCTGAACGCGTCCCGACGCGGCCAGCGCGACGGCCGCCGGCCAGGTGTTGGCATAGCGGAACGTGCCCGTCACCTCGAGCTCGCGCGTCTGCACGTGGGACAGCGGCAGCGGGATCTCATCCCCGCCCATGCCGATGAGGACGACCCGTCCGGCCCGCCCCACCGCGCGGACGGCCTCCCCGATGGCGGCCGGATGACCTGAGCATTCGAGCAGCACGTCGGGGTCGAACCCGGCGTCGGCCAGGCGGTTCTCGCGCACATCGAGGGTCGCACTCGCACCGAGGTCACGGGCCAGCCCGAGCCGGGTGGGGTTGACATCGGTGATCATGACGTCGGTGGCGCCGAAGGCCCGCGCGGCCTGCAGGCAGAGCAGTCCGACCGGGCCCGCGCCGGTGACGAGTACGCGAGCGCCCGGCCCGACCCGCGCCTTTCGGCAGGCCCACACACCCACCGACAGCGGCTCGATCAGGGCGGCGGCGTCATCGGACAGAGCGTCCGGCACGGGGTAGGCGAACTCCTCGTGCACGACGACGTACTCGCAGAAGGCACCGTCGATCGGAGGGGTGCCGAAGAACCGCATCTGCGGGCAGAGGTTGTACCGGCCGGCCCGGCAGTGCGGGCAGGTGAAGTCGGGCACCCCGGGCTCCAGCGAGACGCGCTGCCCTGGGCGGTGACGGCCGGCCCCGGGCCCGGCGCCGACCACAGTCCCGGACGGCTCGTGGCCAAGCACCAGCGGGGACTCCACCACGAAGTCACCGATCCGCCCGTGCTCGTAGTAGTGCACGTCGGAACCGCACGTCCCGACCGACGCGACCCGCACGAGCACGTCCCGGGGACCGGGCTCGGGCCGAGGCCGCTCCTCCATCGTGATCTTGCCCACGCCGTGCAGTACGGCTGCGCGCATGGTGAGCTCGGTCATGGCCTTGCTCCCTACTCTCCTGTGACGGCACCGAGGGTGAGCCCGGTGACCAGCCAACGGCGCACGGCGAGTCCGGCGAGCATCATCGGCACGACCACGATCGTGCCGATGGCGGTGAGCTGGCCCCAGTCGATGCCCGTCTGGGTGACCAGTTGGGAGGCGGCGATGGGCAGCGTCTGGGAGTTCGGCCCGGAGAAGACCACGGCGAACGCGTAGTCGTTCCAGGCGAAGACCAGGCACAGCACGAAGGTGGTCACCAGACCCGACTTGGTCAGCGGGAGGATGACCATGTGGAAGGCCTGCCAGCGGCTGCAGCCGGCGACGAGCGCGGACTCTTCCAGGGACAGCGGCACCTCGGCGAAGAACGCGCTCATCAGCCAGATGGCGAACGGCAGGTTGAAGGTCAGGTAGGCCAGCACCAGCCCGGGAATCGAGTCGATCAGACCGAGCCCGCGGAAGATGAGGAACAGCGGGACCACAACCGCCGCGATGGGCGCCATGCGCGTCGAGATGATCCAGAAGGCCAGGTGTTTCTTCCCGCGCATGTGGGTCCGTGCCAGGCCGTAGCCGGCGAGCGCGCCCAGGCAGACCGCGAGCAGCGCGGAGATCCCGGCGGCGAGCACGCTGTGCAGGATGTAGGGACCGAGGTTGTTGGAGCCGGTGAACAGGTTGCGGTAGTTCTCCAGGGTCGGGGCGAACAGGACCTGCGGCGTGGCCGAGGTCACGTCCGTGCGGTTCTTGAACGACGACAGCAGCATCCAGAGCAGGGGAACCAGCGTCCAGAGCATGGCCAAGACGAGGAGGAGCGCCACCGTCCAGCGCGAGCGCCGGCTGCTGGCCTCAAGCGGGGACTGCGGCGTCCCTCGCGGGGCGGCGGTGACCACTCGCCCGTTTTCCCGCGCGGTCTGACCGAGACCGGCCTGCCGGTGGGCGGGCGACTGCGGTGTCATCGAGGTGCTCATCGGGTCAACCCCCTGACATCCAGCAGCCGGACGAAGGTGCGGGCGATGAAGATCGAGAAGGCCAGCATCGCCAGGCCGATGGCGGCGGCGTAACCGAAGTCGAAGAAGCGGAACGCGGTCTCGTACAGCCGGACAGGAACGATCTTGGTCGCGTCCGCTGGTCCGCCGTTGGTGGTGACCCAGATGATGTCGAAGTAGCGGATGGCATCCATCGAGCGGATGAGCAGTGCGACGAGCAGCACGTTGGCGATCGCCGGGAAGAGGATGTACCGCAGCGTCATCCACCCCCGGGCGCCGTCGACGGCGGCGGCCTCCCGCACCGACTGGGGCACGCTGGACAGGCCGGCGAGGGTGATCAGGGCGATCAGCGGGGTCCACTCCCATACGTCCATCAGCACGACAGCGGCGAAGGCGCTGACAGGACTGCCGAGGATGTCGCCGCTGTAGCCGAGGGAGCTCAGCACCCACGCGTAGAGGCCGAAGGTGGAGTCGGTGAGGTAGCGGCCCAGCAGACCGACGATCGAGGGCGCGGCGAACATCGGCAGCAGCAGCAGGCTGAGCATGATGTTGCGGCCGCGCAGCACCCGGTAAAGGCACAGTGCGATACCCACCCCCAGAACCATCTCCAGCCCGACGGTGAGCACGAAGTAGATGACCGTGCGCAGCCACGACATCCACATGTCGGCGTCGGTGAGGAAGCGCACCCAGTTGCGCGGGCCCACCAGTTCGAGCCGCACTCCGCCCAGCAGCCGGACAAGAGAGAAGCTCATCGCGATCAAGGCGAGGAAGGGCACGATCGACAGCGCGGCCAGCAGGAGCAGGCCGGGTGTCATCATCTTGCCCTCGAAGCCGACCCGCGGCTCCTTCACAGCAGTGGTCTTCGGCCGGGTGGACCTGCGGAGCACCGGCGAGGAGTCTGCGGCGTGCGTCATCTAGGCCACCCACCCTCGTGCCACGATCCGATCCACCCGTGACTTGGTCGAACGCATCGCTTCCTCCGGCGACGCCGCCCCGCTGAGCATCCGGGACAGCTGAGTGAAGACCGCGGTGTTGCACTCGTTCCACATCGGGATCTTGGGCCGCAGGCCGATCCGGTCGGCCTGCCAGGCCTGCCGCACCGCGGCGGCCGTGAGCATGTTCGGCATCGGCGAAGGCCGCTTCTCGGCCGCGCGCACTTCCGGCAGCTCGTACACGGAGGTGCGGGTGGGAGTGCCCCCGCCGGCCTTGCTCTTGAGGTTGGCGAGCTGCGTCTCGGGCGAGGTGGCCCACACGAGGAACAGCCAGGCCGCGCCACGCTCGTGAGGCAGCGTGTTCGCGCTGATCGCCACCCCCGTGCCCCCGTACATGTTGGCCGTGCCGGCCGGCCCCTTGGGCAGCGGCGCGTAGCCGACCTTGCCGGGCAGCACCTGCTCGTTGCTGGCCGCGAACTCGTGCCAGTTCGGGCACATCGCCAGCCGGCCCGCGCGGAACGCGGCGCCCACGCCGTCCCAGTCCCACGTCTTCGAGGCGGGGTCGGCGATACCGAGCAGCCGGTTGTAGAACTCCGCACCCGCGATCGCGGCGTCGGAATCGAGCCGGCACGGGCCGGGATCCCGCGCCCCCATGCGCCCCACTTCCCTGCCGTTGTCGAAGTAGGTGCCGCCGTAGGACCACAGCACGTTACTGAAGTCGTTCATCAGGGAGTCGTGCTGGCGGGCCTGGTGCCCAGTGCCGTACTTGACGTCCGACGTCGCGTTCCTGTTGAACCACTGGGCGATCTTGAAGTACTCCTCCCACGTCCGGTCGCCGCCCGGGGCGGGGTCGAGACCGAGGTCGTCCGCCATGCGGTCGTGGTACTTGTCGAACAGGTCGCGCCGGTACTGCCAGATCATCGTCGGCGCGTCGTACGGCAGGGTGTAGACCGCTCCGGGATCGACGAACCGGCCGGCGGCATCCATCTGAGCGGGGATGAAGTCCGCGACGCCGCCGGGCAGGTCCGGCAGGTCCGGCTCGGCCTGCAACGAACGCAGGTCCACCAATCCTCGCTGGTACGGCGCGAGCACTTGGTAGGGATCGGCGTAGACCACCTGGTACTGGGCCCGGCCCGAAGCCAGGTCCAGGGCGACCCGCTGGACCAGCGCGCTCAGCTCCAGCGTCACGATGTTGACATTGATCCCCGTCAGATCGGTGAACGGGCGGATGTTCGCGGCGATGGCCGCGGTGGGAGCCGTGTTCTCCGAGATGAAGTTCAGGGTGGCGCCCTTGAACTGGCGCCACTGGTCACCGCCGGCGGTTCGCACCGCATCACTGCGGGAGCCACAGGCGCTCAGGCCCCCGGTCAAAGTCAGCGACGCCCCGACGGCCAAGGCGCCACGGAGGACCTCGCGCCTACTCGGCTGGGATGAATAGCGCTCCACTGCACCTCCTGACACTGCAGGTGAGGGCATGGAGAACAGTTTTATGCGTAAAAACAGTGAAGTAAACATATATGTGATATTTTTTAATAAAATATATGAGATTTTGGTTTCCGCTGGTTGAGGGAGACCCGATTCCCGGCCGCTGAGCGTGCACCCACTTCACCGCGGCGGAAAGCAAGAAGGCCGCAACGTCAAACGGACGTGTGGGCTGCCGCGGGTCTCCTGGATCACCTTTACGCCCGCCGTACCGCCACTCCGGCTCGCGCCAGGTCCGCGACGCGGAACCCACCGAGAAGATCACGCAAGCGCACCAGGTCTCACGGAGCGTCTACGGCGCCTCACCCGCTCCATGCCGCCTGCGGCCTGCCGGGACCGTCCGGGCAAGCGGGATCTTCAGCCTGTCGTGGCCGCAGTCGGCACCTGCCGGTGCGGTGACATCACCTGCATCAGGTCAGGACCATGACGCGGACCGCGAGTCCGCATCGCGGCACACAGCCGACGGCAACGCCGCCCAGCCTCATGTGCCGCCGTTGTCGCGCAGCCCGCTCATACAGTTCCACCGCCGGTGATACGAGTAACCGGATGCATCAGGGGATAACCACCTCATACAGGCTGACCTTCAGGGAAAAGGCTCATGCGAGTGAGGCATTGATGGCATTAGTGGCGGGCATCGACTCGTCGACCCAGAATTGCAAAATCGTGATTCGAGATGCCGCTACCGGAGGTCTTGTCCGCTCCGGCAGGGCGAGCCACCCACACGGCACCGAAGTGGATCCTTCACGGTGGTGGGAGGCACTGCAGACGGCGATCGCCCAAGCAGGCGGGATCGATGATGTCGCGGCGATCGCGATAGCGGGCCAGCAACATGGCCTCATCCCCCTCGGCACCGACGGTCACGTCATCCGGCCCGCATTGCTCTGGAACGACACTCGGTCGGCCTCTGCGGCACGCGACCTCGTATCCGAAACGGGCGCTGGTGCCTATGCCCGGAGGACGGGAACCGTTCCCGTGGCATCCTTCACCGCCACCAAGCTGCGCTGGCTGCGCGATCACGAACCAGGCAACGCTGCCGATGTCGCCGCCGTCGCACTGCCGCATGACTGGCTGACCTGGCGGTTGCGCGGGTACGGTCCAGCCGATTCGACCACACATGGACCGGATCTCGACGAACTCGTTACAGACCGATCGGATGCAAGCGGCACGGCTTACTGGAATCCGTTCACCGGCCGATACGACCTCGAGCTTTTCGAGCGGGCGCTGGGACACAGGGCGATCCTGCCGCGGGTCCTCGGACCTTCCGAACGCGCCGGCACGGTCGCCGGAACATCGATCGTTGTCGGTGCCGGCGCCGGCGACAACGCCGGGGCGGCGCTCGGACTTGGCGCGGCTCGCGGCGATGTCGTCGTATCGATCGGCACGAGCGGCACCGTGTTTGCCGTGACCAACCATCCGACGTGTGATGACACAGGCACCGTTGCCGGATTCGCGGACGCCAGCGGCTTGTTCCTGCCGCTGGTTGCGACGTTGAACGCGGCACGCGTCCTGGACGCCGTGGCGCGCATCCTCGACGTTGATCACGACCAACTTGGCCGGCTCGCCCTTGAAGCCCCTCCCGGCTCTCATGGCCTCGTGCTTCAACCGTATTTCGAAGGAGAACGTACTCCCAACCTCCCCGATGCCACGGCCACGCTCTTCGGGCTGACGCTCAGATCGACGACCCGGCCGTCCCTGGCACGTGCGGCGATCGAGGGCATGCTCTGCGGTCTCGCCGATGGTCTTGAAGCCGTCCGCGGACAGGGAGTCGAGACCGACCGCGTACTGCTGATCGGCGGAGCGGCCCAGAATGCCGCCGTGCAGGAAATCGCCGCCCAGACGTTCGAGCCGGCCGTCGTCGTTCCACAACCAGGCGAATACGTCGCGGACGGGGCCGCAGTGCAGGCGGCTTGGGCGCTCACGGGGTCGCGTCCGCGCTGGCCATTGTCCATAGCGGCCGAGCCGGCACCCGACTACCGCCCTGTCATCCGGGACCAGTACGCCCGATACGCGCGGTGAACCGACGGCGTTCGAGGGGAGCCAGGTTCGCGTCAGTGCCTTCACACTCGGAGCGATCGAGGACGGCCTGCTCCAGCACGACGCCTGTTTCGAACGCTCGGCTCCGCCTGACCGCCGCGGTACTCCCGGTCCGGTCGGAACGATCTGTGCCCCCCGCTCACGTACGTATTCCGTGCCCCGCGAGCTCCCGCACCGTTACACGGGCGCCCTTCGTGTGCAGCGATTCGAGCGCGTGCAGATACGGTTCGACGAAACGCTTGTCATCGGCGAGGTCGCCGAAGAGGTCTCGATTCTCGATGAAGGCCGTGGGGTGTTCACGCTGCGTTTTCGCGGTGGCCGTCAACTGCTCCTTCAGCCGGTCGACTATCTCGATCGGCTCACCGGACTCATCGACTCCTTCCGCGTAGCGCGCCCAGCTGGCCACCACGGCGGCTGCGCGCGTGACCTCACCGCCACGGGACAACTGCTCGCGCACGACAGGGAGCAGCCATTTCGGGATCCGGTCCGACGACTCGGCGCACAGTCGCGCCAGAGTGTCTCGCACCTCGGGATTGGAGAATCGTTCGATGAGGGTCCGCTTGTAGACGTCCAGGTCAATGCCCGGCACCGGCCGGAGCGTCGGCGTGGCCTCGATATTCATGTAGTCGAGAAGAAACGTCGCGATCACCGTGTCGGTGGCCACCTCGTGGGCGTACCGGTACCCGCTGAGGTAACCGAAGTAGCAGAGCGCCTGGTGGCTGGCATTCAGCAGGCGCAGCTTCATCAACTCATACGGCTCCACATCTGCGACGACCTGAACTCCGGCGTCTTCACAGGGAGGACGTCCAGCGGGGAAATGCTCCTCGAGCACCCACTGCGTGAACGGCTCGCAGACGACCGGCCAGGCATCCTCGACACCGAACCGCAGAGCCAGGGCCTCGCGGTCCTGGTCGGTGGTGACGGGGGTGATGCGATCGACCATCGAGTTGGGGAACGCGACGGTGTCCTTGATCCAGGCGGCGAGGTCAGAGTCGACGAGCTGGGCGAACGCCGTGAAGGTACGGCGTGCGACGTCCCCGTTCCCCTGGATGTTGTCACACGACATAACGGTGAACGGCGTGACCCCCCGGGCGCGCCGGCGGCGCAAAGCTTCGGTGACGAGTCCGAACACCGTGGCCGGGATCGCGCCGGGCCTCAGATCTGCGCGGATCGCGGGGGCCTCCGTATCGAACTCCCCGGTGACGGGGTGAATGTTGTAGCCGCCTTCGGTGACTGTGAGCGACACGATCCGTACCGCCGGGTCAGCCATTTTCTCGATGACCGCTTCTGGATCGTCGGGTGCGAAGAGGTATTCGGTGATCGACCCGATGACGCGGGCCTCACGCGCTCCGTCGGGGTGCTTCAGCACGAGCGTGTAAAGGCCGTCCTGCGCGGTCAACGCCTCACGCATCCGCGCATCGCCGGGAAGGACCCCGACGCCGCAGATCGCCCAATCGTGCGCCTGGCCCTCGTTCATCAGCCGGTCGAGATACATCGCCTGATGCGCGCGGTGGAATCCCCCCACCCCGAAGTGGACGATGCCGACGGTGAGCTTCGACCGGTCATAGGAGGGGATCGCCACCTCGCCGGGAAGAGTCCCCACTGTCTCCTGCTTCAGTGCGGTCACTGCCATCGATCTCCTCTTCAGAGACATCTCTGCTCTGTCTCTACGCCCAGCACGGCCGACCACAACAGCCTCAAACTTTAAATTTTTGGCATAACATTCCATTCTTATAGTCAGCGTTACAGTTCATTTCAAAACGGCTCTCGAGACCGAGCCTGGAAATTAGGGACGCCGCCAACGCCGCTGTCATCAGCCACCATGCCGGAGACTTTCGGTCTGGTCATTTCCGAAACCCAGGCGCGCGTACCGTGCCGGTGAAAGCCACCGGGGTGAGCCGGCCGTCTCCGGCCTGGCGGCTTCCCGGCCCGCGTGCAGTGATGCGGCAAAGAAGTCCAAGTTTCTCCGCTCTCCGGCGAGGTCCCCAGGGGGCTGGGTAGGGACCGGGCATGGCAGAGATCGGTTACACGATGATGTGTGAGCAGACGCCGGCCCGGCAGTTGGTGGACGACGTCGCCACGGCGGAGCGGATCGGCTTCGACTACGCGGTCATCTCCGACCACTACTTCCCGTGGCTGGAGGAGATGGGGCATTCGCCGTACGCCTGGTCGGTGCTGGGCGCGGCTGCGCACGCGACCGAGCGCCTGCCGTTGATGACCTACGTGACCTGCCCGATCATGCGCTACCACCCCGCGGTGGTGGCCCAGAAGGCCGCCACGATGGGCGTCCTGACCCAGGGCCGGTTCACCCTGGGGCTGGGCGCCGGGGAGAACCTCAACGAGCACGTGATCGGCCACGGCTGGCCGCCGGTCAACACCCGGCACGAGATGTTCTGCGAGGCGATCGAGATCATCAAGGAGCTGTTCGAGGGCGGCTACACGACCTATCGGGGCGAGTTCTTCGACGTCGACTCGGCCAAGCTGTTCGATCTGCCGGAGCGCCCGGTCCCCCTGGCGATTGCCGCCTCCGGCGACAGGTCGACGGAGATCGCCGCCGAGTACGGCGACGGGCTGGTGGCGACCGATCCGGACGGCGGACTCGTCGAGCGGTTCGCCGCCGCCGGCGGCCGGGGCAGGCCGGTCTACGGCCAGCTGCCCATCTCCTACGACCCCGATCCCGAGGCGGCCCTGGAACGGGCGCACCGGCTGTGGCGCTGGGCCGCGGCGGGCTGGAAGGTCATGGCCGAGCTGCCCGCCCCGGTCAACTTCGCCGCCTACGCCGAGACCGTGCGCCCGGAGGACGTCGCGGAGACGGTGCCGTGCGGCTCCGACGTGGAGGCGGTCGTGGAGGCGGTGCGCAGATACACCGATGCCGGATTCACCCACGTCGCCCTGGTCCAGATCGGCCACGAGCACCAGCGGGAGTTCTTCGACTGGTCGGAGAAGGAACTCCTGCCCGCGCTGCGGCGCCTGCCGTGAATCACACAGACCGATGAACGACGCATGCCCGCGTACGCGGAGAGGGAGCCATCCATGAGCGCGGATCAGGACACGGACGTCATCACCGTGCTGACGCACGACCACCGCGAGGTGGAACAGATGTTCGGCGAGCTGGAGCGGCTCGGCGAGAGCGACACCGGACGGCGCGGGGAGCTGACGGAGAAGGTCATCATCGAGCTGGTGCGCCACTCGGTCGCCGAGGAGGCCTACCTGTACCCGGCCGTGCGGGACCTGGTGCCCGGAGGCGCCGAGCTCGCGGACCGCGAGCTGGCCGAGCACGCCGAGGCCGAGCGGACCATGAAGGAGCTGGAGACGACCGATGTCGCCGACTCCCGTCACGCCGTCCTGCTGGAGCGGCTGATGAGAGAGATCCGCGCGCACGTGCAGGAGGAGGAGGGCGAGCTCTTCCCCAAGCTGCGCGAGCACGCCCGCCCCTCCCAGCTGGCCGAGCTGGGCCACAAGGTCGAGGCGGTGAAGAAGATCGCGCCCACCCGGCCGCACCCGGCCGCGCCGGACACCCCTCCGGCCAACAAGCTGGTGGCACCGCTCACCGGCCTGGTCGACCGGGTCCGGGACGCGATCACCGGACGGGGCAAGGACTGATCCGCCGCCCGCGATCACCGCGCGGCGGCCTGCTGGTGCGGGTAGACGTGCTCCAGTTCGTGGCCGGGCGGCAGGACGCAGCGGCGGTCGATCTCGGTGTGCGGGCACCGGGGCGCGTCGCTGCGGCGCGGCAGCGCCTCCTCCCCCTCCTCCCACCCGGATCCACCGTCGTCGGCGGGGTCGTGAGTCATGGGCGCGTGTCCTCCTGTGGCGTTCGGACGGTGACGCGCCGGCTCCCGGGCGGCCCGCGCTCACGGACGGCGCGTGGAACGCTCCAGCCTGAGGGGCGTGCCGGCAGTGGCGGCCGGGACCGGCTGACCGGTCAGCCGTCCGTGTGAGGCAGCAATCTATCCCCCGTTACTTCCGGCTGCCCAGAACCAATGATTTGACGCTGTCCTACTTGATCGCTGTCAGAGATCGGCGATCACGCACCGGATGCGGGGCAGGCGGTCCCGGAAGAGGACCTCAACCGCGTGATCCCGGGAACCGCGGGCGGCGATCACTCGTTCGCCGTTTCGGTTACGTCACCACAACAGGAGAGAGATATCCGTGGTCTTCAAACGGCTGCTGGGAGCCTTCGGCGTCGGAGGTCCCTCGGTGGACACCGTCCTGGCCGTGTCACGCGTCTCGCCCGGCGGGTCCCTGAGCGGAGAGGTCCGGATCAAGGGAGGGGATTTCGAGGCGGAGATCGAGCACGTCACCCTCGGGCTGGTCGCGAGGATCGAGACCGAGCACAGCGAGGGCGAGCACAGCGGTCTCGGGGAGTTCTTCCGTGCCGAGGTCTCCGGCCCCTTCAAGCTGGGCGTCGGCGAGGAGCGCGCCATCCCGTTCCAGGTGCCGGTGCCCTGGGAGACGCCGCTCACCGAAGTCCAGGGCCGGCCGCTGAGCGGCATGGCCATGGGCGTGCGCACCGAGCTGGCGATCGCCAAGGCGGTCGACAAGGGTGACCTCGACCCCTTCTCCGTGGCGGCCCTGCCCTCCCAGGAGGCCGTGCTGGCGGCCTTCTCCGGGCTGGGCTTCCACTTCAGGAGCGCCGACCTGGAATCCGGGCGGCTGTACGGCGTGCAGCAGTCGCTGCCGTTCTACCAGGAGATCGAGTTCTACCCGCCGCCCCAGTACGCGGGGCTGGTCAACGAGGTCGAGCTGACCTTCGTGGCCGACGCCGGGCGGCTTGAGGTCATCCTGGAGGCGGACAAGCGCGGCGGGCACGGCTCCGGTCACGACTCCTTCGGGCGCTTCCAGGTGAGCCACGAGCAGGCCCTCCAGATGGACTGGGGCGCCGAGATCACCATGTGGCTGAACGGCCTGGCCGGACACCGCGGCGCCCCCCACGGGGGCTACCACGACGACCACCACGGACACCACGGACACCACGGCGGGCCCGGCATGGGCGCGGTCGTGGCGGCCGGAGCGGCGGGCATGGTGGGCGGGTTCGTGGCCGCCGAGGCGATCGACGAGATCGGCGACTTCTTCGAGGGTGACGAGGAAGAGGAGTGAGGAGCGGGCGGGCCGCTCCCCGGTGGGAGCGGCCCGCCCGGGTCCCGGCCAGGATGGACTCATGAGCCAGGTCCGCCACGTCGTCGTCGACACCGACACCGGCATCGACGACGCGCTCGCCCTGCTCTACCTCGCGGGCCGCCCGGACGCCGAGATCGCCGCCGTCACCTCGGTGTTCGGCAACTGCGCCGAGGAGGACGCCGCCCGCAACATCGGCTACGTCACCCGGCTGCTCGGCCTGGAGGCGCCGATCGCCCGCGGCGCGGACCGGGCGCTGTCCGGGCGCGCGCCCGCCGCCGCGGGCGCGCACGGCGCCGACGGTCTCGGGGACCGGGGCTACGACCGCCCGCTGCCGGAGGTCACCGGGGAGTCGGGCGCCGAGCTGCTGGTACGGCTCGCCCGCGAGCATCCCGGCGAGCTCGACCTGCTGGCGCTCGGCCCGCTGACCAACCTGGCCCTGGCGCTGCGCGCGGCTCCCGGCCTGCTCACCGGCTACCGCTCGGTGGTGATGATGGGGGGCTCGGGTCCCCGCACCGGGCCGGGCCGGGCGCTGATGGCCGACACCAACGTCGTCAACGACCCGGCGGCCGCGCGGGCGGTCCTGGCCGCTCCCCGCAACGAGCTGGTGGCGGTCGGCGTCAACGTCACCGGCGTTACGGTCCTGGACGAGGCGGACCTCGGCCCGCTGCGCGCCGCCGGCACCGCCCGCGCCCGCTTCGCCTGCGAGATCCTGGACGCCTACCTCGACTTCTACCGGGGAAGGTGGGGGCGCCGGGCCGTCCCGCTGCACGACCCGCTGGCGGCCGGCATCCTGCTGGACCCGGGCCTCGCGACCGCGTCCGCGACCGGCCCGGTCCGCGTGGTGGGCGACGGACCGCTGGCACGCGCGCACCTGATGCGCGTCCGGGCCGGGCAGGCGCCGCGCTCGCCCCGCCGGAGCGTTCCGGACACCAGAGTGATCATGAAGGTCGACTCGGCCCGCTCCGTCGCCGGCTTCATCGAGGTGCTGGCCCGATGACCGCCGGAGCCCGGTAAATCGGTAACGAGCCCCATAACACCGTGATAGGGGTTTTTTGGTACATCCCTCAGCGCGGCACGGCCAATACTTTGACAGCACCCCTCACAAGGAGTGCGTATGTTCAGTCGAGGTTCCCTCCTGGCCGGAGCCGCCACCGTGGCCCTGTACATGGTCTCCAGCCTGGCACCCGCCGCCGCAGCGCCCGCTCCCCTCGCCCCCAAGCCGCCGTCCCCCTCGGTCATCGACGCCCTCCAGCGCGACCTCGGCCTCACCGCCGAGCAGGCCGTGGCGCGGCTGGCCAACGAGGAGCGCGCCATGACCACGGAATCCGCCCTGAGCGGCGCGCTCGGCGACAAGTACGCCGGCGCCTGGCTCAACGGCGACGCCTCCCAGCTCCTCGTCGCCACCAGCGACGCCTCCACGGCCGACGCCATCAAGGCCAAGGGCGCCCAGCCCGTGGTCGTCAGCCGCACCCTGGCGCAGCTCAACGCGGTCAAGGACCAGCTCGACCAGGCTCCGGCGCAGGCGAAGGCCGGCGCCTCCCTCTGGTATGTCGACCTGCCGACCAACACCGTCGTGGTCCTGGCCGCGCAGCAGGCCGCGGGCGAGGCCCTCGTGGCCGCCGCCGGCGTGGACAAGGACGCGGTCCGCGTGACGGTCTCCGCCGAACAGCCCAGGCCCTTCATCGACATCATCGGCGGGAACGCCTACTACATCAACGGCACCACCCGTTGCAGCATCGGCTTCTCCGTCACCAAGGGGAGCACGCCCGGCTTCGTCACCGCGGGCCACTGCGGCAGGGCCGGCGCCCGCACCACCAACCCGACCGGCACCTTCCAGGGCTCGTCCTTCCCCGGCAACGACTACGCCTGGGTCGCCGCGCCCGGCAACACCCCCAGGCCCTGGGTGAAGGGGTCCGGCGGCGCCAACGTCATCGTCCGCGGCTCCACGCAGGCCGTGGTCGGCTCCTCGATCTGCCGCTCCGGCTCCACCACCGGCTGGCGCTGCGGCACCATCCAGCAGCACAACGCCAGCGTGACCTACCCGCAGGGCACGGTGAGCGGCCTGACCCGCACCAGCGCCTGCGCCGAGCCGGGCGACTCCGGCGGCTCGTTCATCTCCGGCAGCCAGGCCCAAGGCATGACCTCGGGCGGCTCCGGCAACTGCAGGAGCGGCGGCACGACCTACCACCAGCCGGTCAACGAGGCCCTGTCGGTCTACGGCCTCACCCTGACCGTCGGCTGATCACCCTCCTCGCCACCACCTCGTCCTGGCCCGTCCTGACGAGCACCCCCCAACGGCCGAGGAGGTCTGACAGAAGTGTCAAGAGTCATCCGTCTCACCGTCGCCTTCGTCCTGGGACTCGCCTTCCTGGCGACGGCGCCGGCCGCCCAGGCCGCCGGGACCGGCACGCAGCAGGCGTCCGCGGTGCGTGTGCTCCGCTACGACGCCAGCCGGGCGGCCGAGTTCCGCTCGGCCGTGGACCAGGCGGCACAGATCTGGAACTCCAGCGTGGTCAACGTGCGCCTGGTCGCCGGCAGCCCGGCGGACTTCGTCGTGCTGGCCGACAACGGCTGGCCCCGCGCCCAGCCCACCGGCCTGGGCCGCGGCACCGTATGGATCGGCAGGCAGGCGACCGCTCAGGGCCACAACCCGCTGCGCATCTCCGCCCATGAGATCGGCCACATCCTGGGACTGCCCGACCGCCGCACCGGCCGGTGCAGCGACCTGATGTCCGGTGCGAGCGCGGGTGTGAGCTGCACCAACCCCTACCCGAACGCGGCCGAGAAGGCTGAGGTCGAGCGGAACTTCGCCGGCTCCGCCCCGGTCATCGACTTCGGCGAGATCTACGTCGACAGTCCCGAGGCCGCCCTGCCGTAGCGCCGGGAGGATCCGTCCGGTCCGGCCGGCCGCCTCACCGGGCCGGCGGATCCCACCCCTCCCCCACGGGAGCCGGGCGACTCCCCCGAGGGAGCCCGGCGACCTCGAGCCCCTTCCGGAAGGTCCGCGCGCGGGCCCTCCGGGAGGGGCTCGACGTCCGGTACGGCAGGGCTCAGGCCAGCCGCTTCTCGAAGCAGTAGGAGCCCTCCAGCCGCTCGTAGGGAGGGAAGACCGGGATGGGGACGTACCCCTCTCGCCGGTACACCCGCACGGCGTCCGGCTGGCGGTCTCCGGTCTGCAGGATGATCCGCGTCCCGCCGAGCGCGCGGGCCGCGTCCTCGGCCGCGGCCAGCAGCGGGCGCGCCACGCCCGCGCCCCGGTGGGACGGGACCACGAACATCCGCTTGAGCTCCAGTTCGGCGCCGAGCCGGCGGAGCGCGATGTGCCCGACCGGCAGGTCGGCGCCGAGGTAGGCGACCCCGGTGTAGACGACGGACCCGGGCTCGACGTTCATGCCGCGCGGCAGGTAGTCCACCTTCGAGGCGATCCGGTCGGCGTACCGGGCGCCCATCTCCTCCTCCATCGCCTCGCGCAGCGCGACGGCCGCGGCGTCGTCCCAGGCGACGGCCCTGACCACGATCACTCCGGCCCTCTCCGCCGATGCGGTCATGCGCGGGACCCCCTGACTCCGGTTACGGCTACCGGAGAATCCTGGCAGCCCCCGGACCGGCGGCGCCCCCCGGGCCCCGCCCCGGCTCCCTCCCGCCCCCAGCTCCGTCCTGTCCCGGACTTGACATCGGGCCCCACCTGCCTCACATTTATCTGCGTGACGCAATATCTGCGTCACACAATATATGTGTCGAGGGCGCGTTCAGCGTGCCCCGCGCTCCCTTCCCGAAAGAGTCACGCCCTTGTCCACGTCCGCCCACCCCACCACCGCCGTCGCGGAGACGGCCTCCCCCGGAAAGGAGGCGTTCCCCCCGAGAAGACGGTGGGCCGTCCTCGCCGGGCTGGGCTGGCGCTCCATGTTCTTGATCAACATTGTGCTCGGCGGCCTCGCGATCCTCGCCGCGGTCAGGCTCCTGCCGAAGGACGCCGGCGACCCCGCCACCACCGTCGACGGCGTGGGCTCCGGCCTGCTCGCCGCGGCCATGCTCGGGCTGATCTTCGGCCTGATCGACGGGTCCGCCAACGGATGGAGGCTCGTCCCCGTCCTGTCCGTCGCCGGCGGCGCCGCCTTCTTCGGCCTGTTCTGCCGGCGCCAGCACACGGCCGCCGCCCCGCTGATCAGGCCGTCGCTGCTGCGCAATCGGGGGTTCACCTCAGGTCTCGTCCTCGGCGTCGCCTTCTTCGCCGCGGTCTCCGGCCTGCTCTACGTGCTGTCCCTCTTCATGCAGAACGGCCTCGGCCACCCGCCCCTCAAGACGGCGCTCGGCCTGACGCCGGTCGCGGTGGGCATCGTCATCGCCTCCATCGCCTCCTACCGGCTCATCGGCCGGCTCGGACGAGATCTCGTCCTCATCGGCCTGCTCATCACCCTGACAGGCACCGGCTGGCTGCTCGTCCTCGTCCTGTCGGCCGGGACCTCGGTGGGTCCCTGGGCCCTCGTGCCACCGGTCCTGATCATCGGACTGGGGATGGGGACCTGCTTCGGGACCATCTACGACGTCACCATCGGCGACATCGCCCCCGAGGAGGCCGGCAGCGCCGGCGGCTCGCTCAGCGCGGTCCAGCAGCTGGCCAACGCCCTGGGGGCGGCCGCGGTGACCACCGTCTACTTCAACACCCTGGCCACCGGCGGCCAGACCCGGGCCGTGATCTGGAGCCTCGCCCTCGTCGCCGCCGTCACCGCCGTC
Organism: Streptosporangium sp. NPDC048886; assembly: GCF_055586905.1. Classification (NCBI taxonomy): domain Bacteria; kingdom Bacillati; phylum Actinomycetota; class Actinomycetes; order Streptosporangiales; family Streptosporangiaceae; genus Streptosporangium; species Streptosporangium sp. NPDC048886. The sequence goes on along the minus strand of NZ_JBVJHH010000028.1, from coordinate 4,776 downwards.
AGCTGCTGTCTCGTCCGGCTACTGCCCCGAGGGGCACGGCCCCAGGGCCGCCACTAGATCTCCTCGTCCACAGCCACACCGACCGTGAGAAGGAAATCCACCATGACCATTCTCGTCACCGGAGCCCGCGGACTCGTCGGCGGCACGCTCCTGACCCTCCTGAGGAGCCGGGGCCTCGACGCGCGGGCCGCCTCCGGCAGTCCCGACACGCTCGACCTGCCCGGGGACGTGCCGGCGGTGCGGTGCCACCTCGCCGACCCGGCCACCTTCCCCGCCGCGCTCAAGGGGGTCACCTCCGTCTTCCTCTACGCCGAGCCGTCGCACATCGACGCGTTCGTCGAGCAGGCCGCCGACGCCGGGGTCCGGCACATCGTGCTGCTGTCGACCAGCGCGGTGCTCGGCCCCGGCGCCGGCGAGGACCCCATCGCCAGGTCACACCTGGAGGTCGAGAGAGCCCTCGCGGCCTCGCCCGTCGAGTCGACGTTCCTGCGGCCCGGCTCCTTCGCGAGCAACGCGCTGCAGTGGTCCTGGCCCATCAAGTCCACCGGGGCGGTGAGCCTGCCCTACCCCGACTCCCACACCGACCCCATCCACGAGGCGGACATCGCCGAGGCGGCACTCGCCGTACTGACCGATCCCCGGCTGAGCGGCGGGAAGTACACCCTGACCGGGCCGGAGTCCGTCACCTTCCGGGAGCAGATCGGCCACATCTCACGCGTGACGGGCCGGCCCGTCGCGGTCGAGGCCGTCAGCCGTGAGGCGTGGAAGGCGGAGATGGCCGACTACATCCCCGGGAGCTTCGCCGACGCGCTGCTCGACTGGTGGCGCTCCAACGACGGCTCGCCGGTCGAGACCACCCGGACGGTCGAGGAGCTGACCGGCCATCCGGCCCGCGGCTTCGCGGTCTGGGCCGAGGACCACGCGGGCGACTTCACACGGTAGGGGATCCCCGTGGTAGTCGCCGAAAATCGGGCGGATATCGCTGACCTGCTCTGATGTGAGGGCGCCGCAGGGGTGGTGTGCCGGTTGGTGGATGCGGCGGGCCAGGTCAAGGATGCCGCTGACCTCGCCCGGGTCCTCCGCGTCGACGCCGGTCAGCGATATTCGTTGGATTTTCGGCGGTTACTACCGGGCCCCCTTCACAACCAGCGGATCACCGGTGCAGACCATCGCCAAGGCCAACGTCGCCTACTGGTCCGGCCCGGCCACCGTCTCCACCGGCGGCGGCACCCGGACCGCCGGGCAGCCCACCGACGCCCAGAAAGTCGTCCTGACCGTGCCGAGAACCGCTTTCAGCGCCCGTAAGGGAGCGCTCGCCACCACCACGAGCTGGGTGCCGACGCTCGTGGTGACCCTCCCTTCCACCGCCGCCGCCGGTTTCTACACCGGCACCATCACCCATTCGGTCGCCTGACCGCTCACCCAAGGCGGTGGCGAAGGAGAGGCCGACCACCGTGACCTGTGTGCCCGCGCAGGTCAGCCGTCGGTAGCTGTGCCCGCATCCGTCACGACGGCGTTTTCGGTGACGGCTTCGCGTAGTGGCTTTCGCGGGCAGGACGCCCCGCGGGTCCGCTGGGCCCGACCGATCCCCGCAGGCCAGCCGGGCAATTGCCAGCAGTCGCCACGAGATCACCAAAAGATGCCAAATGTTCTTTTCGGACAGGTGCCGACATCCGATCGCCGACCACGATGGGATCACGCAGGACCGGCTCAGGTAGGGCGGGCGCCCGATGAAGGAGACAGCAGTGTCGAAGAGCCGTTGGGGCATCTCGTTGGTAGGCGCCGCCGGCATGGTGGCGGCCATGGCGATGGTGGCCCCGCCCGCGCGGGCCGACACCTGCCCCGCCTCGACCACCTGTCCCACCACGGTGACCTTCACCGTGACCGCCCCGGGCGGGCTGACGATCACCGTTCCCGACGGCCCGGTCAACATCGGCAGCGGCGCGCCGGGCACCCGGATCGGTGGGCAGCTCGGCCCGGTCACGGTGTCCGACCAGCGCGCCGCGCTCAACGCGACGTGGACAGCGACGGTGATCGCGGTGACAGGGGGCTTCACCACCGGCGGTGGCTCCGCCGCCGAGACCATCCCCACCAGCGACGCCCTCTACTGGTCCGGTCCCGCGACCGCCACCAACGGCACCGGCACCTTCGTCTCCGGCCAGGCCAACGTGGCGGCCGCGCAGGCGCTGGGCGCGTCGCGGACCGCCTTCAGCAAGACGACCGGCTCCGGCGACAACTCCGCCACCTGGAACCCGACCGTCGTGATCAACGTTCCCGACCAGGCGGTTGCGGGCACCTACACCGGCACGGTGAACCACTCCGTTGCCTGACCCCCTGTCGAGCCTCGGGCGATCTGCCGGCCAGCGCGTAGACCTGCCCGGCGGCCGGGGGCGGATTGCCCATGAGACTGTGGATTCCCGCAGGAAGATCCAGCCGGGTCAGTTATCGCCGAGCAGCGCCGTCAGGCGGTCAGCGCGACGGCGGACACGTTGACCGCCGTACCCGCGCAGGTCAGCCGCGTGCAGGCGTGCCCGCATCCGTCACAACGGCGCTTTCGGTGACGGCTTCGCGTAGCGGCTGCGCGGGTGAACGCCCCCGCCGGCGGGCCCGCCAGGCCGCGGTACGGCAGGCCGGGCTGTCGTAGCGGGCGTCGCGGCGCACGCCGACGCCGGGCACGAACCAGTGCCCGCACACCGGGCAGTGCCGCCCGATCCGGTCCTGCAGCCCCTGGGCGGCGGCCAGATCGACAGCGAAGACCTTCATCCAGTGGCGGCGGCTGCGGCGGGCGGCCGCCCTGCAGGCCGGGCCGCGGTAGAGCGCGTCGACGTGCATCGTGGCGCGCAACGGCTGGCGGCAGTGCCGGCAGTAGCACCTCCTGGCCGTGGCCATGTCTCCACCGTAGGCCGGAGGTTTCGGGCGTTTCGAGAGGGCCCCTACGCGCGGGCGCGCGAACAGGTCAGGCTCTCCCGCTGAGGGCGGCTATCACTGCAGGGCGAGCAGGAAGTCGATCTCCAGCGGGAGGATCCCGGCCTGCCGGTTGACCTCCAGGATCCGCTCCAGGAGGAGGGCAGACCAAGTACGCCAGAAAGGGCTAATAGGGCTGGTCAGGCGGTGGCGGCGGGAGCCGAGGTTTCGGCTGTGGATAGCCGTGCCCGGCGTGGGGCCGGATTGGTTCCCGCAGCGGTCTCGCTGCGCTGACCTGGTCAGACGCCGTCTCGGGAACCGGACAGAGTTGACGGACTGTTCGGCATCGGCCCGGCGGCGGAACATCGCGGAGCCGGCGGCCCGCCGAGTGGCCCGGAGGTCGACCGACCGCGGCCACAGCCGCGGGGACGACCGCCGAGGGAATCACCCGGGCCCCCAAAGGACATCGACGGTGCTGCCTCACCCCCCCAGGTCGATGACTGCGTCGAAGTGTGCGTGAATGTTTCCGTCGCCGACTTGGAGGTGGCCGGGGGGAGGCTCCGCGGGTGCGGCGTGAGCGGAGCCGGCCGAGGCGAGCGCGACGGCGGGCCCGGCGAAGACGGCCGCGGGCAGGGCCAGAGCGCCGAGGGCGAGCAGGGCGACCACAACACGCCTCAACTGACAGTAATTTATCATATTCAAAGAGTAACCAAAGGATGGCGACGGCACCAGGCGGCGCGGCCCGCCCGGGTCGGCGCCCTGTGTCTCGATTTCCATGTCGTCAGAATGGAAGTTCTGTCCGGTCGGGCCGTCAGCGCCAAGGATCATGATCGTTCTCAGCGCCAACGGCTGTTCGCAGGTTCCTCAACCCCGAGGTCAGCGGCTGAAAGAACCCTTCAAGATCCACTCAATGTTGGTTTTGGGCTTAGGGCCTCTAACAGAATGATCTCTGTTGTGGTTTGATCTCTCGCTGTAGCGGCGGCGAGAGGAGCGGCAGGTGGCGAGGCTGAAGCCGTGGGAGGTCAGCGACGAGTTGTGGGCGGTCATCGAGCCGCTGCTGCCCAAGAAGCAGCGCCGGAGTCGGCGTCCCGATGTCGTCCTGGGTGATCGTGGCTACGACCACGACAAGTACCACAGGCAGTCCGTGCCCTTGGTGTCCGTCCACTGATTGCCCGGCGCGGTACCGAACACGGCTCTGGTCTGGGTAAACAGCGCTGGGTCGTCGAGCAGGCGTTCGCCCTGCTGCATCACTTCCCTCGGCTGCGCATCCGCCGGGAGATCCGCGCCGACATCCACGAAGCCTTCCTCCGCCTGGCCTGCGCATTGATCTGCTGGCGCCGTCTCAGCTCATTGTGTTAAGGCCTGTTCTAAGTTCAGATCATGAGGTTGTGCTATGCGGCGCCGTCCGCCCCTGACAGGCGAAGGGGTATAGCGCGTGGTGACCTCACCGATGATGAGTGGGACTTGGTCGAGCCGTATCTGCCGCTGGGTGAGCGGGGGCCGATCCCGGACCTGCGGCAGCAGTTCAACGCCGTGATGTGGCATTTCCGCGTCGGCGGTCCGTGGCGGGACCTGCCTGCCGAGTACGGCTCATGGTCGACGGTCTACGACCGCTTTCGTTCGTGGGCGGTCGGGGCGTCTTCGGACCCCGGTAGTAATCGCCGAAAATCCAACGGATCTCGCCGACTAGTGCTGCGTTCCTCAAAGCAGGTAGGTGAAACGGCGGCGGCGTTGACGAGGCTCGGGGGCCGGACGGCCCCAGACCCAGGGGCGGGTACGGGTGTTGAGCTGCGTGGTCGCCACGGCGGTGGCGTAGATGATCTCGTCGGGGTCGGCGAAGGTCTGCCCGGCCAGGGCCTGGCGGCGGAGGAT